>JBGTHU010000031.1:0-5422 GCA_041745975.1 Mariniblastus sp. | reverse complement strand
CGACCTGCCGGATAAACCGGCAGGGGCGGGCCGCAGAACCCAGTTGCCTGTGCTCTTGCTAACTTACAAAACTTTCCGTCCTGCCGGATAAACCGGCAGGGGCGGGCCGCAGAACTCAGTTGCCGGTGCACTTGTTAACTTGCAAAACTTTCCGTCCTGCCGGATGAACCGGCAGGGGCGGGCCGCAGAACCCAGTTGCCAGTGCTCTTGCTAACTTACAAAAATTCCCGTCCAGCCGGATAAACCGGCAGGGGCGGCACACCAATTTACTTTGATCGCAATTTCTAAATTTGGTTCTTTCCTTACACACGGACTTTGCGAATTCAACACTTTTGGCTCATACTTTCTCAGAAGCGTTAACAATCGCCGTGACACTTCAGCCGAATGAAATAGATCGGTCTCCGCCGCGAATTTTGCGGAAAAAGTTCGCAAACCTCTGAGCTTTTTCCTTTGCAAAATTCGCTTTGGCTTCCAGTTAAACGACTTCTCGCTTCAGACGGCTGAAATGTTACAAAAAATTAATATTGTTAAATTTCAAAAAATTGTAAAATATGTTGCGTCATTGTTCCATGCTATGCCTTAAAAACAGAGGGCGATCGGTCGTAATCGAATCGACACCCAGGCGTTTCCAATATTTCGCTGCCTGGGGATCATTCACCGTCCAGACATGGAGTTCCAAACCGGCGGCTTGAATCGCTCGAGCAAAAGCTTCATCAACTACTTTCGCGTTACCTTGGGTCCCAAGCCCTGTTGCATTCGTTTTTTTTAGGGTCTCGAGTACCGATGCCAAACTGGGGGTCCAAAGACCGTCGTCGCTTTCTTGTTTATAAGAGACCAACAAATTGGCTTTGTACATCGACATTCTTGCTCTGCATTGCCGTATCACGTCAGCGTTAAATGAAATGATGACCACTTGATCAGCTTGCAACGTAGTTGCCGACAGCTGCTTCTCTAATTCGGGCAAAATTTCTGGTCCAGATTTTATTTCAATAAAAATTCGCTTTCCTGCCGGCATTGAGGCTAAGACGTTTGCTAATGTCGGGATACGCTGATAGGAAAATTCTTCAGCCTTCCAACTTCCCACGTCAATTGCGCTCAACTGCTCCAAGTCGCTTTCAGAAATCTTCAGGACTGGTGCCTGTGGACTGACACGAGCCGTATCATTATCGTGAACGCAAACGATTTGGCCATCGGCGGTCAAATGAAAATCGCCTTCGATGGCGTCGGACTGTTGTCGCCAAGCCAACTCAAACGCAGCCAACGTGTTTTCAGGTGCATCCAGTGAAGCTCCCCGGTGAGCGACAATTTCCTGAGCCAAGTTGGCTGAACAGAGAGCAGCTGACAGCGTTCCAAAAATAAACCATCGCACCGTCATCGTCGTCTCCTCTATCGTTTCCTCTATCTTTTTTTTAATTGTCTGTTTGACTTACAGTATGAACGTTCGCATACATTTGACACATAGACAGACTGACGAAAAACCTAAGGAAGTCGAGACTCCTCAACCACTCGTCGACGGTTGCAAATTGTCTTGAGGAATCCGCCGTTTTTCACGTTTGGATTGCCGTTTGCTATAGGCGGAAAACAGGCTGGTCGGTCACTGGCCAATTTGCAATTGGTCGTCAATCCGATAGACGCCCGGTTGCAACCGCAATTGGGAGATCAGGCGTTTTCTGTCGGCCTCGGTTGCGACTTGCCCTCGCACGATCGCTGTTTTTTCAATTACCGTAATCTGATAATCGCCATTAAATTTTTGACTAACAGGAATCTTGGAAAAACTGGAGGCAAACTGTTGTGCCACTTCATTGGGAGTTACGGCGCGAAACTCGAAATTCGGTCGGAAATTGATCCGCAGACTGCGGCGTGGGATTTCGACAAAATTTTGATTTCCTAATCCTTGGGCTCCAAACCCCAAGCCACCACCGCGAGCCGCACCACCGCCAGCACCCAAACCAAAATTTCGATTGTAATTGCTGGTATTTTCGCCACCGCCGATCGAGGCCCCCTCGGCCAAACCGAGTCCACCGAATCCGGATGACGCCCCGGCAAAGCCAAGTTGTTGGACTTTTTGAGAAGTGATCCCGACGAATCCTTGATTTCGTTGGTCCGGAGTGACTGGAATGTTCAACTCTGGTAAGCCGATTCCTTGCCCCTGTCCACCAGCGGCCTGCTGTCCCCCCGCTCCTTGCTGCCCCCCCCCTCCTTGCTGTCCGCCGCCTCCTTGTTGACCGCCGCCCCCTGGTTGGCCGCCGCCCCCTTGTTGGCCAAAACTTGGAACGGCAGTTAGAGTAATCCAAACAACGAAGGCCGAAATCGCCAAAAGGCTGAATCTGTTTTTTCGAAACGTTTTGATTGGTAAATCGAATCGGGCTCTCTTGGGAGCATCGAGCCAAGATACTCTTGTCTGGGATTCTTGAAATTCTCGAGTTTCAACTGCCATGGATCGGGATCTCCGCGCAATCTGTAGTTTTGTTCACTGAATAAATAATTTGCCTGTTGGGTATTGGCTATTGACTATCCTTAGTCCTCAGTCAATCAGAAGGTTGCTACCCCAGAGCAGTGGGACGAAGGAGCGACACGATTATTATTTCATGTTGAACCGTCGTTGGTACCCTTAGTATCGGGATATTTTCTGGTTTCCATCGAATTCAATCAGGTTTTACGTTATGATGACAGCAAACCTTGTTAAAACAGGGAAACACGACGGCGGTCCATGCCGGACATTTAGGAAAGTTGAACATTTCAGCGACCGGTTTAAAACCTAAGTTAGTTTATTTAGGTAAGTTGTTAGTAGGTTGCTTTGATCATTGGGGCCTTCGATTGTTGGAGTCATTTGAGGGAACCGTTTGTTTTTCGAATTGTGTTATTACTTCTGTAATTTTTAGGGACTGACTTTCATGAACTGCTTTGGCTCACTTATTACTAAGCCCCGCAATGTTTTCGATATGGAAAAACGCGGTTTGATTTCTGCCGGTCTTTTGTGCCTATTGGCATTCATACTAACTCTGGCGATCGGATTGGTGCCCAGCAGGGCTCAGGATCGGCCCGCCACCGAGGCCCTATTGCCGGAAACGACCGTCTTGTTTGTTCAGTTAGACAATTGGCAAGATTTTGTCGACAAAATGCAAGATTCATCAATGGGAAAAATGCTCAGCGATCGCGACGTGGCTCCGGTAGTTGACAATGTGTGGGAGGAGTTAAAATCAGCCTACCAATCGGAACTGAAGGATGAGATTGGATTCGAGTTAGATGACATTGTATCGCTTCCGCATGGTGAAATTACGATTGCCGTGATCGCGCCGCGACGTAAAGATCCCGAGTTTGTTTTTATTCTGGAGACAGACCCAGAATCGGAGGCCGCTGATCGGGTGCTAAATCAAAGTAGGGAATTGATTGAGCGAGAAGGTGGAGAAATTGAGGTCGAAGAGAACGAGGACGGAATCGAAATCGAAACGATGTACGCGGATGGGACACGACTTCGCATGTTCCGTAAAGATGGTTTGATCGTTGGATCGACTTCCGAAGAAGAGCTGCAACATATTATTGACCGCTGGATGGGACGAGAGGTTGAAAAGGTGCGGCCGCTGGCCAGCAATCGCAAGTTCATTACCATCATGAACCGCTGTCGCGGCGGCCAGGCGACGCTTCCCGAGGCACGCATCTTTATCGATCCGATTGAGCTGGCTCGCAGTGCCACGCGCGGGGACATCGGTTCCCAATTCGTGATCAATTTGTTGCCGATTTTGGGTTTGGACGGCTTGCTGGGAATGGGAGGAAGCATCTTGTTGAATGAGGATGATTTTGCTTCTGTTACTCATGCCCATGTGTTGCTGGCCGAACCTCGGAAAGGCATTTTCCAGATGTTTGCGTTTCGACCAACGGATTATCGCCCGGAAGCTTGGATGCCCGTTGGAGCTTCCAATTACTTTACCTCCAGTTGGGATTTGCCGTTGATGGTGTCGGAGTTGACTAAGATTATCGAGACTTTCCAGGAAGAGGGAACCGTTGATCGCTTCTTTGAAAACAACTTGGATACCGAACTCGGATTCAATGTCCGCGAGGATTTGATCTTCAATCTAACGGGTCGATTTACGTTTGCCCAATGGATTGAGGGCGAAGTCGCGCTCAACAGCCAAGTCCCCATTTTTGCTTTTCAGGTGAGAGATGTGGAATTGATGGAAAACTGCTTGGAAAAGGTATTTGAGCGGATCAACCGTGATACACCCGAAGATAGCCCTTTCCGATGGGAACGAGGGTCTCATCGAGGGACGGTGATTTACGAGATGAACGAGGAGGGGATGGCGGGGATTCAGGAGCGTCAATTTGAAAGGCAGAATCAAAATCGCGAAGAGCGAGGCCAGCCCGGCTATCAAGTTCGAGTGAATGCGAATGTCGACCGTCCCAGTTTCGCGCTGATCGATGACTACTTGATAATATCCCCTCAATCCCCAGACGCCCTACGGCGGGCGATTGATACCAATCAGGGACAGGTTGAATCGTTGGTCGATAGCGACGATTTTCGTCGAGTTTCCGACAAGATGATTAAAAGTCTGGGCCGCGATATGCCCTCGGGGATATTCTATTCAGATCCCCGAGTCGCTATGGGCTGGATTTTCGATCTGGCTCGGGATGAAACCAACATGGAGTTTCTCGAAGAGCGTAGGGATGAAAACGAATTTTTCAGTCGGGTAAAAAAAGTACTCGACAAAGATCAAATTCCCGATTTTCGTGACGTTGAGCGTTATTTTCAGCCGCAAGGGGGTTATATGACTTCCGATGAAACTGGGTTACACTTTCTGTTTTTCGAACTTCGTTCCGATCGATAGAAAATGTTAGAAATCGTTTTAGGCACTCGCAATGTCAAAAAAAGACGTGAATTAGAACTGCTGCTGAATCCCTATCCGGTCCAGCTGAGAACGCTGGATGAGTTTCCTCAATCAATCGAAGTGGCCGAAACCGGCGACTCGTTTCATGCCAACGCCGCCCTCAAAGCAACTCGACAAGCCGTGCTGCTCAATCGCTGGGTCTTGGGTGAGGACAGCGGCTTGAGCGTGCTAGCGCTCGACGGTCAGCCTGGAATCTATTCCGCTCGATTTTCCGGCGAGGGAGCAACCGACCAATCCAATAATGCCTTGTTGCTGGAAAAGCTGCAAGGTTTGCCAAGGGACCGGCGGCGGGCATTTTATACCTGCCATATGACACTGTCCGATCCCCAGGGGAATCAGCGAATCAATACCGTTGGTACCTGTTGTGGATTCATCCGTGAACTTCCTTCCGGCCAGGGCGGATTCGGTTACGACCCGTTATTCGAACTCCCTGAATATCATCTGACGTTTGCCGAACTGGGAGACGGTGTCAAAAGCGTGTTGAGCCACCGGGCCCGGGCCGCTCGCCAGTTCGTCCGCCAGTTGGTACCATTGATCGA
>JBGTHU010000030.1:0-2573 GCA_041745975.1 Mariniblastus sp. | reverse complement strand
GCACTGGTAGAAACGCCCCACTTGAAGCATATTGCCACCCGAAACGTCGATAGCCCCGGAGTAGCGATCGAGCAAACTAAGCAAGAAATTGGGCTGATGGGTGACTGTTCGCTGGAGATGATGGATTTCGTCAAACAGCTCTTCTACGATGGGCAATTCAGTGCGGAATTAGAAGCCCGAACTCTAAAGCGGGAAGAGACTTTCGATAACATTGAAAATGAAATCGTCGTTTTTTTGACTCAGACGTTACAGAGTGCGGTACCTCTGAGTTTGGTTGAAGAGGGGCATGCGTATTTGCGGATGGCACATGAGTTTGAGTCACTCAGTGACGGACTGGCGGGCATTGTCAAGGATTTCCGTCGCCTGCGGAACCAAGAGAAAAGCTATACCAAGGATCAACTGGAGGAATTGGCCGGCCTGCATGATTCGATTCGAGGGTTCCTTCGAGAGACGATTGCTGCATTTAAAAAACAATCAATTTATTCTAAACCACAAGCCAAAGAACGAAGCAAAGAAATCGCCAAACAACTCAAGTCGCTGCGAAACCGACATTGTCAACGTATTTTGGAGGAACAGATCGAGCCGGAAATCACATTGAGCTTTACGGCGATTCTAACCCATTACCGTCGCGTTCGAGCCAATATTCTGAATATCAACCAATCGATGCTGGGTGGCAAAGATCGCATACCAGCGTAAAGGCGAATGAGTCTTCAAATAATAGGCGGTCTAATAAGACCCCCGGTGCGAAAAAAAGGCCTCCAACAATCCGTGGTCGCACATCGATGCCGCTGAGGTGCTGGCCATTCGCCTGAAATTGGGTGGCGCGATAACTGCGGTTGCTACTGACCTGATGGGGACTTTCGGTTCCAAGAGGCAATCACTTCCGGCAAGGGATATTCTAAAATAGAAACTTCGCCCAAATTGCGAATTTCGTGCAGGCGTTTCCAACCGCTTGTCACCAATTCTTCGCGACGCCTGACAAATTCTGGATCAAGTTGAGACTTTGAAAAATCGTCGCCGATATGAACCGTTTCAAAATCGTCCGCAACAATAAACTGGGCCAAATAAGGGTTGCAACGAATGTGTCTTTCCGGAGTCACATGCAGCAACTCGGGATCAAGCATGCCGATCACGAATCGTAAATACAAATCACTTTCGGTCACCTTGGCCACGTCCTCACCGCAGACCGAACAGAGGTAACCTTCATCACATTTGGCCATGATTGCTCAACCACAAAAGAGTCACGGGATCATCGCGAAAGGAAATCAACTCTACGGCAGCGCCTGCACTGTCGGCAGGTGAACTCTCTGACGGGCCTGGCGACAATTCGTTGAGTGGATTGGACGTTGGGGAAGTCGAGGCGACAGGTAATTTCGTTATCATGGTTTGGGGCATCAAACGAACGGAGTTGCTATTGGAGAACACACCCGTAAATTGACAGGTGTGCCCTGCGCCCAGCCAGCGGAAATTTCGCCAGGGATAGGCGGCCAAACGTGCCAGCTCTTGTCGAGCATGGGTAAGGGGCGATACTCCAGATATTTTATTCACTGGTCTTCCGCTGCCTCTTTTTTCCAGCGACGAACCGTTACTTTCCAACGGAGACTGAGAACAACCATCGCCTTCAACTAACAATTCAATCGCCAGTTCGATCCGCCGGTTTTGTCTGGCATCTTCCACATCCAATTCGACTTGGGGTTGGCAGCAGAGGCTCATACCGACGGTCAGCAGTACCACCCGGCTTCCTGCCGGGCCGAACCGATATTCAATCAAGCCGCGCGGTGGGAACTGATTGTTGCTGATGTCATAATATTGTTTTTGAACTTCAGGTGGTGATTCGCGTTCGCGGGAGGAGGATTCCGGTTGTGTTGGTGAGAGGTCATCCGGCGGTGAGCAATTGCTCAAGAGCATTTGATCGTAACGCTGGAGCAGGCGGTCTCGCAAATCCAAAAACGGATCGGGAGCGGCACGAAACGAGTCCCAAAATTGAGCGGCTCGATCGATCCTCGCATGCAGACGCGGGTTGTTGGGAAGTGGCCAACAGATAGGGCTATCGCTGGCACAGTCCGCCGCGTAACCATGAAATCCCTTTATGCCACTCCAGGCGGGAATGACCGCCAATGCTTGAGCGGTTGAGGAGGTCCTGCTATGATCATCGCCATCGAGTCGTTGGATCAACGCCGCACCGTCTCCATCTTCAAACCAGACAATCTGCAATGAATCCGCAGTGGGGGGTAACTGGGAAGTCGTCGCGGCAACCCCCTCTGGAACGATGCTGCGAGTTTGATTTCGGGGCAACATTACCTGCCGACCGGAAAGTAAATCGTCTTGGTTGATCACAAGTGGGCCCTTGACCAGATTGCGAACCCAGCAAGCCTTGGTGGAGAAATTGGATAAGGTCTGCCGAGGCACCAAATAGAAATAAAGACTGCGATTGTCGTGTTGTACAACGGCATCAAGGTTTCCCCAAGGGGAGGGCTCATGCAAGATCACCTGCAATTGATCTTTGTTTTTAAGTATCGGTAGGTCAGTATCTGACATGGTTCTCTTGGCAGCTTCTGTGTGTCAAAATAAAT
>JBGTHU010000029.1:0-4148 GCA_041745975.1 Mariniblastus sp. | reverse complement strand
TTCTACGATGGTCGGCGATTTTTTCAAGTCCGTCCGGGGCAAATCGCTCGAGCCGGATGCCCCAACGACAGCGGTAACGGAAACCCTGGTTATGAAATCCCCAAAGAGTCAATCAAATCCCCCAGAAAATTCTATTCAGGGACTATCGGTATGTTCTCTGGTGCGGATGGAATTGCCGGATCACAATTTTTCATTGCGTATGGACCTCCAACCGGATCGGGGGCCAATTTCGAAAGATTTATCGCATTTGGCCGCATCACTGAAGGGATCGACGTACTGTACGCCCTCGATCGAGCAGAGCCGCTAAGTGAACTGGTTTCCCCTCCAGAAAAAAATCAGATTCTCAAAGCCGAGGTCGTTCGCAAACGAGATCACGAATATCAGTTCAAAAAGATCGAGGTTCCCATACTGCCAATCGACAACATGAACCAACTGCTTGGAACGGGCAATGATCAGTCTGCCCTACGAGATGTCTCGCCCCCCGCCAAAAAAGATCAATAATTTAAGACTTTTAATCAATAGGAATAGAAATAGGAAATATCGTTCCATGAACCACCATCCAAATTGCTCTCGGATCTCCATTTGTTCGCTTGTCGTATTGTTGGTGATGCTGACCGCACCCGCTTTTTCGATGCCCCGATGGCTGCCACAAGATTCACCCCCTGCAACGGCCACTGAAGCCACGCAAGACGACCAAGCCACGCTGAGTGACTTACAACGTCGATGGAGTGAATTGCAGATTCAATTCGCTGCCAAAGCGGCGGAAATTTCTGAAGCCACAGGCGATCCCACGGAACTGCAAAATCAATACAACCAATTGCTCACTCAAGCCGACCAAACCATCGATCAGATCAAGCAAGTAAGTCTGCGTTTGATTGAAAAAGATGCTAATGACCGTCAGGCCCTGCGAAGCCTGATGGGGGTGCTGGTCCACTTGGCCGACAATGCCAATGACTTAGAGGTTTTGGACGTCGGACAACAACTAATTGAAAAAGGGATCTCGCCTGCTTGGTGGGAAGCCGCCGCCCGCATTAATCGTTTATCAATCGATGGCCGCGAAATTTTTGAAGAACTGCTGATCCGCCAACGAGAATTTCAAGCGGATGATCTGCCTCGAGTCAAACTCGTCACCAACAAAGGTGAAATCGTCATTGAATTGTTTGAAGATCAAGCCCCCAATACCATTGCCAATTTCATCACCTTAATCGAATCAGGCCACTTCGCCGAAGTTTCCTTTCATCGTGTCATCGACGGCTTCATGGCACAAGCCGGCCAGCAGCGAGCCGATGGAGAGATGATTGATCTCGGCTATACCATTGCTTGTGAATGCTATGTGCCCGATACTCGCCGTCATTTTTCTCATTCGGTCAGCATGGCGCTGGCCGGTCGCGATTCTGGCTCAGGACAGTTTTTCCTGAATTTCGCGCGAACGAAACATCTCGACGGAAAACATACCTGCTTCGGTCGTATTATCTCCGGTGCCGATGTGCTGTCGCAGATTCAACGGACCCAAACTGAATTCGGGGCTGCCATCGAGGATGTCGAAAATGACAAAATCGTTGCGGCTGAAGTGATTCGTAAGCGAGACCACGACTATCGCGTCAAAAAAATGGGAGACCCGGAACCAGCAACCACCGATGACCAGAGCGCCGTACCGACGTTGACCCCGCCTACATCCGATGCGGGCGACAACGCTCAATTGCCTCCCCTGCCCGGCCAAGGAGATAACAGCGACGAAAAAAAAGAGGATAAAAACGAAAAAGACGACCCGATAAAAAACGACGAAACCAAAACCGATACCAAAGACGATACTAAATCCAAAACGACGGACGAAAGTGGATCACGACGAAACCCATCATCCTAACCCAGAATAACGCAAGGTTAAGGAAACAGGGACTGAGCGGCAAGGCACTAGCCGCCGGTTTTGTCGGGAAAGGCTCAACACTCGGGCCGACAACTAGTGCCTTGTCGCTCACAGAAATCCTTATCCTTGCGGCATTCATCCCAACCCTCGCGCTCACCATTGTTCAGTCACGGTTGCCTAAGTAATTGGTTCGCTTTGATTCGAATGGCTCAATCGTCGACCAGGTTGATTTTGATTCTTCGGGTCGGCCTGCGGTGACCTGAGTTTTACGGCAATCCATCGCCGAATTTCCCAGCGGACTTGCTTCCTTTTGCGGTCAAGTTCGCTTCCTTTTTGCCGCGACGCTTTTTCAGGGTTGTTACAACTTTCCAGTTGGACAGATTACAAAAAGACAAACCGTTGCTCAATCCTGATAGATTACCGGATTCAGGTGTTGAGGAACAGACAATTTCAGTTAATATAAACATTTGGCTCACCATTTTTGTTTTATGGCAACGCTTCTGGCCACACAGTAATTTTCCGATGACAATCGGCATTTCAAATACGGTTTTGCAAACTTCGAAATATCAATCAATGAAGATAACTATCGTGACTCATACCCATGCCCCTTACTGTCAGAATTTTGGTCAATCGATTGGATTTGGTTTGATAGGCTTTTGTTTTTTGTTTGGGTTGTTGCATACTTTTTGTACGGGATTGAATGCTGACGAGGCGCGATTTCTTCGTTATCCTCACGTGAGTAATGACGGCCAATTGGTCTTCAGTTTTCATGGTGATATTTGGCTGGTGAAAAGCGACGGGAGCCAGCCACATCGATTGACTGCCAATGTGGCTCGGGATACTTTTCCTCGTTTTTCTCCTGATGGCAACCACATCGCTTTTACCAGCAATCGGATGGGAAACAATGATGTTTTTGTTATTCCGGTTGCCGGGGGACGTCCGCAGCAAGTGACTCATAATTCCACCGGAGACAGCGTCCAATATTGGACGCCCGACGGCAAATCAGTTGTGATTACTTCTTCAAGGAGTTCCCATCCCTGGGGTTCACCGCTTTATGTGGCACCGATCGACGGGAGTATGGCGCAGCCGATGCCGATGGACCGAGCGGCAGCGGGAATGATTCGTCAGGATGGTAAAATGGTCGCTTTCAATCGTCGTGGTTTCACCTATTGGCGGAAAGGTTATCGGGGAAATAACAATACCGATGTCTGGGTTCAAGACCTTCAGACCAACGACATGTGGAAACTGACGGACTTGGATATCAAAGATTATCAGCAGCATACACAGGATGCGTTTCCGATGTGGGGCGCCGACGGGATGATCTATTATATGTCGGAACGTTCCGGGATTTTTAATATTTTTCGTATCTCCCCTGAAGGTGGCGAACCGGAGCAAGTCACCCACCACAAGATTGACGGTGTGCAGTACCCTTCGATCAGCCCTGATGGGAAAACCATCGTTTATGAAAACGAATTTTCGATTTGGCGGCTTTCAATTCCCGAGGGCCTTCCCGAGCGAGTCGCCATCGATTTGCAATTTGACCCGAAAGACAGCCTGATTTCGATCCACAAATCCAACAGTCAGGCCAACCAGTTTTCTCCCTCGCCGGATGGTCAACAAATTGCCGTCGCCTATCGAGGGGAACTGTTCATGATCCCCGCCGACCCCAAATTGGGGGAAGTCACACGAATCACCGATTCGCCTTGGCGAGACCAGGCTCCGCTGTTTTCACCCGACGGCGAATATTTGGCCTATATTACTGATCAAACCCATGAGGAGGAAATCTGGATATACAACGTTGGCTCAGGGGAACATCGTCAACTGACTCGGCAGGAGTCGCAAAAACGGTCGCTGACCTGGACTCCCGATTCGAAGATGCTAGCATTTGTGGCGTTGAACAAGATATTCTTGGCCGAAATTGAGTCCGGGGAATTGCAAGTGTTGGCCCATAATCCGGAGGGGGGCTTTCGTATCGACGGCTTTTCGGTCGATGGCGATCATTTAGTTTACACGCGTTCCGATGAGAATTTGAATAGTGAAGTCTACCTGTTTGACATCAAAAATCGGGAGGAATTCAACGTAACGCAATCACTATTTTCGGCCAGCAGTGGTGCGTTGACTCATGATGGAAAACATGTCGTATTTCTTTCGAATCGATCGGGTGACAATCATGTTTACGTTGCTTCGTTGACTCCAGAAAAGTTTGATGCCGATGACCCCTTGGAGCGACGGCGGCTTCAACAACAAAGTAAACAAAAATCTGACAGATCGACAAAAACAAATT
>JBGTHU010000028.1:0-2788 GCA_041745975.1 Mariniblastus sp. | reverse complement strand
ACAGAAATTGTCTTCCTGATCACGCCGAACTTGATCAGCGATGTGGATCCGTCACAGGTGACGGGTCCATTCCCTGGAGAGACCAGCAGTCCCCCTTCGGATCGAGAACTCTACTTGTACGGCCACGTCGAAGTCCCCGTCTGCCAAGACGATTGCCCCGTCAACTCGAATTTGGGCGCTCCCATGCTGCATCAACCTAGTCACGGTGAAATGGGACCTGGAAACGCCATTCAACCGCATCAATTGGGGGATGGTTTGTACGAGCATCCTCAAACCAATCGAAACAAATCGATCCAGCCGTCGCAACCCGTACGACAGGCAAATCAATCCTCAAGATTTAACTGGCCAACCATCAATCGCCGATAATTCCACTGATATAGCGGCGAAAAAACAAACGGTTAAGAGTCGAAGTCATCCTTGCCAAAAAAACTCAACTTTATACAGTTGATTAAATCCCCGGTTAGCCAATGAGCGGTGCCCTACGAGTTTCAATTTGCGATCCCAATGAGAAAACCCGTGAGACATTAAAAAAGTTTCTCATCGGCACGGATAAAGTATGGCTGGAAGCAGATTGCTCACGATACGAATTTTTCCCGGAAATCGTTCAACAGACTACTCCCGATGTGGTGGTCATCGACCTCGACGGCGATGACTCGAAAGCGATTGGACTGGTAGAAAGCATCAGTCGCAGCTTTCCCGACTGTGGTGTGATTGCCATCAGCAGCCGCATCGACGGGCAAGTGATCTTGCGAGCGATACGGGCTGGGGCGAGGGAGTTTTTGAACTCGCCGTTGCAAATCGACGAACTGATTAGCGCCCTTGATCGAATGGGAGGGGCTTCCGATGGCTCTCGAGCCGGTACCAACAACATCATTGCTGTTGCCGGTGCCTCCGGCGGTGTCGGCACTACTTCGATCGCGATCAACTTGGCCGTCGCAATGGCTCAAAATACCAGCCGCAGTGCGGCGATCATCGATCTTGATTTGGCGCTTGGGGACGCCGACGTCTTTCTGGACATGATTCCCGATTACACGTTACTCGATGTAGCCCAGAACGTTTCCCGCTTGGATTTGACACTTTTGAGGAAGTCCTTGACAAAACATGAAAGTGGATTGTACCTCCTTCCTCGACCGGTGCAAATTGATGACGTCGAAGCAATCACACCGGAAGAATTCAAGAAAGTGTTGGGCCTGCTAAAAGCTTCCTTCAACGATTTAGTGATCGACCTATCTAAATCGTACACGGAATTGGACTACATCGCGCTAAAAGCTGCCACCCAAATCGTTTTGATTACACAACTCGATTTGCCCTGCCTGAGAAATGTCGTCCGTTTGCTTTCTTCCTTTGAGATGCATGAAGGTTTGCTAAAAAAAGTCAAGATTGTGGTCAACCGAACGGGGCTCGATAAGTCACACATCAGCACTGCGAAGGCAGAAGAAACGATCGATCGAGAGATTTTTTGGCGAATCCCCAACAATTACGCGGTCATTTCAGAGTGCCGCAACAACGGATTGCCATTGATCAATCACGCTCCCAAAGCCGCGATTACTCTGTCAATTAACGAGTTGGCAGAAAAACTGGCGGGAGGCGTTGATTCAGATCGAGCGGACTCCGGTGATGCTAAAAAAGACAAAAAAGGTTGGTTGAAATTTTTGAGCAAGTAGTCAGCTTATGTTTCCAACCAATCCCTCCAATCCATATCGGTCCCCCGAAACTCATGACTCCACCACGCGCGGGGAGGTCGATCACAATGCCGGTGATGCCACTGGTGGGGTGATACCCTACAAAAACCCACACGCATTAATTGCTTACTACTTGGGTATTGTCGCCTGCGTTCCCCTGATCGGTCTCCCTTTCGGGGTCGCTTCGTTGATCTTGGGCATCATAGGATTGGTAAAACGAAAAAGAAATCCCGCAATCAAAGGCTCAGTTCACGCTTGGATAGGAATCTTGGGCGGCTGTTTTTCCTTATTGTGCGGCGGCACATTGCTCGCCTCAATCGTTGCAAACATGCTGATAAATTTAAATTGACGTGATCGGCAAATGAAAATTATCGTTCGCCACAGAAGCCTCGCATTTCAAAGGGGCAAATTTCCAGCGAGCGGCATCGTAGTAATGAGTTGGGGATCTTAGACGAGCGGCAGATAAAAAGATACCCACCCGCAACACAAGTGAGGGACCATTTGTTGATCCCTCGCTGACGCAGCTGGTTATCTTTGGTAAATTTCTACTTGCTGCTCGCCTTAAATTCAATGAAACGCTGCTAAAATAAAACGGTTGCTCTCATCCTCATCCCGATCGATTAAATCCCGCCCCCTTCGGTTTGGTTTCCGCCCCCTTCGGTTTGAGTACCGCCCCCTTCGATTTGCTGGGCTTCATCTACCGGTGGAACCGATTGTGCGGAATTGTCCGCTTCGACTTTCTCATCTTCCTCTCTTGTTTCTTTCACCCCTTCTTGTTCAGCAGTCGGAGGCGTTCCTTCGGCAGGCGGAAGATCCATCACATCGGGGAACGAGATGTCGGGTGCGGGCGTAACGACGGGTCCAGGGGCAATCGACATAGGGTCTTCCCAGTCTTTGAACTTTTGATAAACGGCACGGAAACCAGCATCGGAAACTCTTTCCAGCCCTTCGGCAGCTCGTTGACCTAAAGCGGTATCAGGCACCGACTCAACCAGTTGCCGATACAGCTTCTCCGCCTCATCAAATTCGCCAAGGCTTTCGTGGGCATACGCCAGCGAGCTGAGCGACATTTGCTGCAACAGGGGGCTTTTGAGCGCGGGATCGAT
>JBGTHU010000027.1:0-4179 GCA_041745975.1 Mariniblastus sp. | reverse complement strand
TCTTTAATAACTACCATGTACGACCTTGACTTTGAAAAACCGATCGCCGATTTAGAAGAAGAAATTGTGCAACTTAAAGAAAGGTCGGCTCATTCAAGTGATGCGGCTGATCGTTTGCGCGAGTTGAAAGAGAAACAAATTGAACTGACACGAGAGCTGTATTCGAAATTAAGTCCTTGGCAGACCGTGCAAATTGCTCGGCATAAAAACCGTCCTCACACAATCGACTATTTGTCATTGGTGTTTGATGAATTTGTCGAATTACACGGTGATAAATTGTTCGGTGACGATCGAGCCATTCGAGTCGGATTCGCTCGACTTGATGGAACCAAAGTGTTGGTACTTGGCCATCAAAAAGGTCGCAACTTTAAAGACCGGACTGAGAATTTTTTTGGATGTGCCCATCCGGAGGGTTATCGCAAAGCGATGGCTAAAATGCGTTTGGCCGAAAAGTTCCGTTTGCCAATCGTGACTTTGATCGATACGCCCGGTGCTTACCCTGGAGTTGGTGCAGAAGAACGTGGCCAAGCCCAAGTGATTGCTGAAAACATGTTCGATATGTCTCGACTTCAAACGCCTGTGATTTGTATTGTGATTGGCGAAGGTGGCAGCGGCGGCGCTTTGGGGATCGGTGTCGGTGATAAAGTCGCGGTGCTGGAACATGCGTACTATTCCGTGATCAGCCCTGAGGGATGTGCCGGGATTCTTTGGAAAGGCGCCCAGCATGCTGAAAAGGCGGCGGACGCATTGAAGTTTACATCCCAGCACCTGAAGCAGTTGGGAATTGTCGATGATGTGATTGACGAACCTTTGGGAGGTGCTCATCGCGACCATCATGGGATGGCGGCACGAATGAAAGCGTATTTGAAAAAATCGATCCAGGAGTTGTCGAATGTTCCGGTGGATCAACTAATTGAAAATCGTTATCAACGTTTCCGCCGCATCGGCGTGTTCTCGGAAACGACGGACGCTTAACCGCCAAACAACTCTGACCTTCCGTCTGGATTGCCAGGCTGTCCCGGCAGGAACACAATGTTGATGGTACGTTCTCTCCAGCCGATTCACGGGGTCTGACCGGATGCGGCAAATGACAGGCAGGGAGTGTAAAATTCGCCTTCCTGCAACGTCTGATAATGTTTCTTATGTTCGGTTAGCACTTCGGTAATAGCGTTGTTTTGTTCCCAGGGGTCCTGTGCCCAGTTCGTGGCCACCACTCCGTTGGGCTGTTCGATTGGGGACAATTGTCATACCCACTTGAGAACGGTTCGACTATTGATTGTCGCCGAATAAATATTCACGCTGCTGTCGGAGCCATCGTCGCGTCTCATCAACCGTTTTTTGTTCGACTTCCTCGCCGAACTCATTGAGTAGCTTGCGACCGAAACCGGAGGCCTCGTTCAGCAAACGATTGGCCTCATTGGCAAGCGGCACAGAATCACCTTGCTGACCACTTGGTTGCTGGTTGGATTGACCAATCCATTGCGAGATTGAAAAATCGGATCCGCTGGTATTGGCGGAATTGTTGGGCACTTGCCACTGACCGGTGTATCGAGGGACGGTCAGTGGGTCTTGAATTCCCTGCTCTTCCACCCGATATTTTTGGAAGTCCTGAAGATTATCGGACGTTCCGATTGAGTCATCGAAACGTTGAAAATACGGATTCACGTACGGCCAAATTTCTCTTGGAATGATCCCCGCGACCTGATAGATGGTGCGAACGATCAAATATCCAGAACGGGAATTGTGAATCTCTTCGTGGGCTTTTTTCCCTAAGAGGGAGACAGCGAACATGGTAATGATACAGCAAATCAACAGGCCTTTGACCGCACCCAACATACCACCGACTTGATGGTCAAATCCTTTTAGCTCCATTCGCTTGAGTGATTTTTGAGCGGATGCGTAGATCGACCAGATCAATAGCGACGTTGCCAGAAACAGGATCCCCATAGCGATGATGCGGTTCCATGGCTCCTCGGTGGGAATGATTTTGGAGAACGGTTCACGAAAACTGATCGCGACCAGGTATCCAACGACAATCGATGCGATGGAAGCAATTTGTCGAACGAATCCACGCCGGTATCCAAAAAATGCGGCTCCCACCAAAATGGTGATCATTACAATGTCATACACTGACATAACTTGTCACTCTCTTATTTGCTGTTTTAAATTGAATTCAAAACTCCATTTTAGAGCCAAACGGTATTTTGGCTCAATACAAGTCTCACGTTTTTCGGCATCTTGTCCAGGTTTTGAAAATTTCATCCATTTTGCTAGCTTGCTAGCATTTTTCTTGCCAAGCGGCGCTTCCATCTTGACGTGACACTTGTAATAAAAATCGCAGGAAGGCAGGGGGTGGCGCCGATTAGCCGTTGGTCGAGCGTGATGTTCGCCAGCAAATCATCGATGGCTGGTACGATTGGATGCTGCCCACTAAATTGATATTTGCTGGGTAGACTTTTGGAAATTTGTCCATTTGAAAATGGCAAGTTAAAATTGGAAACCTGTCCGGAGTTATGGAATAATTGGAAAAACCGATACCCTCTGGTGAGCGGCGGCGAGAGTTTATTTAACAGAAGTCAGACCAACGGTTTTTTGCAACCTACGATTATTCATCGAAATGAAGGGAGCTGCAATTAAGAATTTACTTCCTTCAAGCAGCCGAATATTTTCGAATACTTGTTTGTAAGTCGGCAATGTTAAATTGTCGCTCACTTAAAAGCCATTTGGTCTGGCCGCCTGCATCAACAATCCCAATTTTTCGAATAGATTGACTCGCCATGACAGCCTCTCACTTGATGCCTACTTCCACCGATTTGGAATATCCCATGGCATTTGCATCTGCCATGAAATCGACACTGGAGAAAACGGATGCGGCTTCGGTTGATCCCCATCTTTTAGGGGTGATCATGGACAATCTACGCGAGGGGGTGGTTGTCACGGACAAAAGTGGCAATATAAAAATTTGGAATAAAAGTGTTGAAAATCTGACCGGCCTAGCCCAGTCAAGTATGATTGGCAATGCTTTTAGTATGCAATTGTTAGGTTTGAGCGACGACCAGGCCCAGCCCATTTCGCGGGAAGCATGTCCATGGCGAAACGCCTTGAAAAATCAACAAATTTCTTCTGGAAACTTTCTGGTAATCGGTCGAAGCGGCCGTGAGAGTCGCGTCGAACTGGACGTGATCCCGTTGGGACTCAACTCATCAGAAGCGGGAAATCCGCCTACTCACAGTCTGGATACGCTGGTGCTCTTACATGATGCATCAATCCAAAATAATCTCAAACGACAACTGAAAGACTTATTTCAATCGTCGATGGTGGATCCCCTGACCAAGGTCTTCAATCGAACTGAATTCGAACGTGTGTTGGCTCAGTTTGTTAAAACCAAGAAGAAGTCAAACGAGTTCCGATGCAGCTTAATTGTTTGTGACATCGACTTTTTCAAAGCCATCAATGACAATTATAATCACCATGTGGGTGACCTTGCTTTGATTGCTTTCGCTGACTTGTTGAAAAAATTTATTCGCTCGCACGACATTGTGGCTCGATTTGGAGGTGAGGAATTTTTGATTCTATGTGGAAACTGCGACCAGGAGAACGCGGTGGCTCGCGCTGAAGAAATTCGCGCGACGTTGACTCGAACGGCCATGCCGATGCTGGATGGTAAATGTGTAACCGCCAGTTTCGGGGTGGCTGAGTTAAAAGAGAATGAAACGGCAACTGAATTGTTCGTTCGCGCTGATTCGGCTTTGTTTCAAGCGAAGGAGTCGGGCCGCAATCGAGTGGTTCCTGCAGAAATCTGCTCGACCCAAAATTCTGAACAGCTCGACTCAAGTAATATCGCGGAAGTTGTTGTTTCGGCGTCTGGACTTGTTTGGAGGGAAAGCAAGCGTAAAGCTTTGATAGATGAAGAGTATGTCACCACAACACCACTGTCCGTGCTGATTGAAAAAACACGTGGTTATGTAATGGAGTACAATGCCAAATTGCTCAAGGCAGAAAGCAACTACGTCAAAATCCAAGTGGCGTTGCCCGATCCAAATCAACGGGGACGAATTGCTAACTTGATCGTGGAAATCGAATTTCAACTTCCGCCGGACAGCGAAGATAAATCGAAGAAACGTAGCCAAACCTATATTCACATTGTGATTTCAGAGGGGCAGCGAAAATGGTTTTCTG
>JBGTHU010000026.1:0-4455 GCA_041745975.1 Mariniblastus sp. | reverse complement strand
CGGACTGGTTACTGATGGCAGCGACTATTTCATCAATCTGATCACGAAATAATTTGTTGCGCTCATCAAGTTGGTTCTGATCGCGACTGCCTGTTGGATCGAGACCAAGGACATACTCAGCTTTGTCAACCATAAAAAACGATTTAGCACCGCTTGTTCGAATTGGCTGACGCGGAACGGATGACCAACGACCGACAAACTTGGATTTTTGGTCATTGGCGGCATTGAGGTCAATTCGATAGGGGTGGATCGCTTGAAGTTTTCCGTTGACACTGATTTCAATCTGCCAAGAAATGCGACGGAATTCGTAGTCAGGGTTGGAAACCAGTTCTTCGTTTTCGGCCAGCTGCATTAAGGCTTGTAAAATCATTTTGCCTTCCTTCCCAACAAGTCTGATGCTGCCAAAACGCTTTCCCAACTCGGAACTTGAATAATGCCATCTTTCATTACGGCATCAAAGAACAAGGGACGGTTTTTCTTTGACGAGAATTCGATATCGTAAAGCATTAATCCCAAATTTCGGCTTTCGGCGATTGGATTCACAATTCCATCCGATGGTTCAACATGGGCCACACACTCGCGACAACCGAGGTAGGGTTGGTGAAAGTGTTGGCCTTTCTCAACACGGCGTCGAAACATATCAGCGAATTTGGCTTCGGTGTCGTCCTTGCCAGCTTTTTCTGTTAATTCGAATCTCGCGTCGATTTCGTAGGCGACATTTCGAAGGGCAATTGTATTCCTTTGTGCCCTATCCGTGTCAGCAAACAGGACTGGCGCCGTTCCGCCGCTTTCGATAGTAGCGATCGAGGGAGCGATGGCACAATTGCTGACCTCATTACGTCGAAACGAAGTCCATTCAATTGGATTAAGCACTGCGATTTGAAGAATTTGCCATCGAATGGCAGGCTTCCACAGAATGGCCTCAAAAACACCGCGCGCTGCAGAGGGCGTAATAACTGGGTAAGAAACCCGTTCAACTTTCAATTCTGGTCGCGAAAAAATCGCCAGCGGACCGGACACGATTATTTTTGGCATATTGACTAACCTTAAAAATTACCTAAAATGAAGGGATCGATCAGCTCCAACAACCACTATATACTATAGAACATAAATATGGAAGCGGTCATGCCAGATGGAATTGTAGTTTTGGGCTTAGTTGCGACGGTATCAGTTGTTGTGGGGCTTGTCGCCATCGTTGCAATCTACTTTGACCGTTCGGTGAAACTCCGTGGATCCAAAAAAAATTTTGAAATCGAAACGTCAAAATCGGAGGAATGATTGACGGGTTGCAAATCTCAACGCATAAAAATTTGCAACATTGTTCTTTTATACATGGAAACAGGTTGTCACGTCCCTCGCGGGACGCGTGGATTGAAACTTTAGGATCAATGTGGTTGTTCATTCTCAATTTCGGAGCGCAAGTTTGACTTGCGCTCCGTATTTTATTCAATTAAACATTCAGGACTTATCATTTTATCTTCAACAAGGATTCCAAATTCTTCGCTGTACCAATTTTTATCAAAAGTGTGAAACGGAAGTCCAATCGACTCATCCCAAATTTCGACAATTCCTTGCCTTTCCATCTCAAATGCAGCAGGTTTGGGAACTTGAACTGTAAACGGCTGAAGGGCTCGATTGGTATCGCGACTTGGCGACTCACTAAATTTTTCTGCGCGTCGCATGCCTTCCCCTGCGTTCTCACCTGACATCGGCCACGGCACAACTACTGGAAAACTCCAACTATTTTCAATCATCTCAAACGCTTTTCCAACGTTCGCAAAATTGAAGCCTTCTCGTTCTCGCTGTATGTTCCTATCGTCTAGCGGGGTAAGTCCGTAAAGTTTTTGAAAAAACTCAATGCAATGATGCGGATTGAAAATGTCGAGTTCTTCTCCTTCTTCTCGTTTTTGATTGAAAAGAGATTGAGTCGCTGACATCGCGGTTTGCAACGTAACGCCCGGAGGCGATGTCTCGGCAAGAAAGATCGTAAATTGACCTGCTGGTTTCCCAAATGCGATGGTTCGTTCCCCTTCTCGATCACAACGGCCTGCGGCTTGTGTAAGGCTATCGACGCCGGCAAGAGCACGAAAGACTATCGGCAAATCAAGATTTACACCTGCCTCAATCAACTGCGTTGCGACAATCAAGCAATCTTCGCCAGAAGACAGTCGTCGATTGATCTCGTCAATAACCGCAATTCGATGTGCTGGGCACATTTGTGCCGATAAATGTATGCGTTTTTTCTTCGGAAGTAACTCCGCCAACGCTCTCGCGTCTTTACGACGATGAACTACGGTCAGCGACTGCTGGGGATCGCATTGCTTAAGCTCTTCCGCCAATTGTCCGTAGGTAGTAATTTGATCAATTCGCCATTTTACGTTGACTCTTTGCGCTGCTTTCGATTTCGCCAGCGTCTCAGGATCATTGATAATCGCTCGCACGTTTTCCAAGCCAAAAGGAAAATCCACCCTTTCTTGGATCGCTGATGGTGTCGCCGTTGATAATACGACGGATGTTCTGTAATTGCTAGTGAGTTCGCGAATCCCATCGAGAATCGGGTGCAGAAGTCCAGGAGGTAGTGTCTGTACTTCATCTAAAATCACTACGCTTTTTGCTATGCGATGCAGTTTTCTCGCTTTTGATGGATGATCCGTAAATAGCGACTCAAAAAATTGAACCGAGGTCGTGACAATAATCGGGGCATCCCAATTCTCAACTGCAATCCGACGTTTGATTTCAGCCTCTTTTGTTTCGCGAGAATCTGAGAATGCTTTATGTTCGTCAATGCCAGTATGGTGTTCAACAACATTCAATAAGTCTGGAAAACCGTTCTTTCCAAGTGCTTTTCGGTAAGCCTCTGCGTTTTGCCGGATGATGCTGGTATATGGAATGACGACGATGACACGATCAAGCTTTTTCTTGATTGCGTGTCGTAAGGCGAAGCTCATCGCAGATAGAGTTTTTCCTCCGCCTGTAGGAACCGTCAGCGAGAATAGTCCGGTATCCAGATCAAAGGCATTTCGACACGATTCCAAAACTTTAGCGCGAAACTGGTTTACGGGTGTTAGACCATACGATGGATGAGGAGCCAATTGATCAATATGATGATCGAGTCGCTCTCTCAGCAATTCCAAGCAGTCGTACTCTAGTGTCTCATGATCTGGTAATATACCTTCTGCATTCGAATAGAATTTCGAAGTCGCCAGTCGATCCGCATCGATTAACGCAGAAAACATCACTCTCGTAAGGAATTCAGTTCTTCGTTTGGTGACGATCTGATCCCGATCCTCAATCCAATCGGGGAACTCCGGAACTTCCAAATTTGAAACCGAACTTGGAATATGATTTTTAACGATCTCATATACGGCACGATACGTTTGTATTCTTTGACTGAGAAAACTGCGTTTAATCGGCCCATACGTTGGATCGTTCGAATTCAAGTTTGCCAACCCAGCGTGGTGACCGGCGATCGCGAACGCAAGCGGGATTCCAAATTGAACAGCGTTTTCTAAAGCCAACATGGCACCTGCCCCAGCATGTTCAATCTGGACTTTCTTACCCCTTAGTTTTGCCTGAAATTCCGGATGGTACTTCCCTAAATCATGCCACCGACCAAGAAGTTCGCCCCAAGGTGCAAGATCTGGGTGAATTCGGCCCAGAAATTCAGCGCAAAGCGAAGCAACCCTTTCTTCATGCTCCTGCATCGTCTCCCATTTTTCGCGAGGCTGGTTTTCAAGACTGTGTGCGTAAAAAGGCATGAGTTTCTTCAAATTAACGTGCGTTGCGCAAGCTGAATCAGCGATTGACGCCAACATAACAGTGGCCAAAGCAGATTGCAAGAAAAAAGAGTCAATTTTTCCAAAAATCGCCTGAGTGGCGACTCGGACGGCAACCCCTCATTCAGTACCGCCAGTAGAATGCGATAATCGTTAACGGATTTCCGCTTTCTCTCGGTTTTCTGCTGTCAAAACCGTTCGCTGTACCATGGATCATGAAACAGCTTGCGTCGTCTATCCCCCCAAGTGACGATGCGAGCATTACATCAGGAAACGGGATCCGAGGTGGTCGCAGCATCGAATCGCTCCCCAACAATAAGTGGACACGAACATATGGTTAGTCCAAACTTTCCCCCAGCGCCGAATGTCGGCAAATGATTCGTGTCGCGTCGTCGTTGAATCAGCTCATTCAGGAACGCCCGATCAACTACATGTTGTGGCCTGTGCTTCGTATATCGAAACTGTTTAACCTGAGCAACAAGGTGAAAATACCGAAAATGAAAAATAGAGCGAGATTTATAATCGGAGTCAGCTCCCATTGCCTCCGGATCATCTTGTCGAACATCTTAGAAGTCCAAATAATCCATAGCGAAATCCGGGAGGGTTTGTCGGATCGTGGCAATCCAATGAATTTATACAGAGAAGATTAAGCGATTAGATTTTCGGTTTAAAGACTCGA
>JBGTHU010000025.1:0-8207 GCA_041745975.1 Mariniblastus sp. | reverse complement strand
TCGGCAATGGCAACAAGTCGGGAGCCGTTTCATTTAGGACGGGTTCGAGTTCCTGGGCAACTTGCTCAAGCAGTCGTTCGTACTGTACAAACGCATCGGCATCGCGGGGACTGAACTGCGAAATCTGTTGGTGGTTTTTTTGGTGATCGGCCCCCAAGATTAGGCTTCGACCGTCGCGCATCGGAGTGAACGAAGAGGGTTGACGAGGCAGAATGACCAAGCCATTTTCCTTAAGCTTCAATTCCCGAATGATTTCCGGCAACAGCAAACTTACCACGTAGGAAGCGGTCGAGACCCGATAGCCGGGCCACAGCGACTCCGTGACGCTGCACCCCCCAATCATCTCCCGACGCTCCAAAACACACACGCGTTTACCGCGTTGAGCTAAGTAAGCCGCTGTAATCAATCCATTGTGTCCGGCACCAATGATGATGCAATCGTAAGTTGTTTTCATAGGTTAACGTTTGCCTCAACTTTACCCAATTCCATCGGAAATAATCTCATCCAACGCACGTTCCGTTCGTTGCCATTGACTTGCTTCACGCCCCAAACCATACGCTAAAAGGCTGGCCAGTCCCAACATCGCCAATAGCCAAAGAATTACCGATTCGGATCGCCGATGATCCAGTTCCAAAAACTTCAACAATGAATTGGACTCGGCTGCCACGAATAATCCGCTGACCAAAACTCCGAAGCAAAATGCCATCAGCAGGGTAATGATGGCTGCACATCGCAGAGCTGACCAATCAGGAATTTGCCAAATCATCCATGGATAAATCCCTATTAGCATCACCATCAGCACTAGCATAAAAACCCATCGAGGAATGGTATCGAGCGACAAATCGCCCACTTGATCAGCTTGATAGAAAAACAAACAGACGGGGACTGCATTTATTAAAGCAAACAATCCCAGCAACAATCCCCAAACTTTTGACATCAACTTTCGCTCTCGATTGGCTGATGTCAAACGCGACTGCCACAAATTTGAGGCCTTGGTCGCAACCGGACTGGCCAACTCAGCCTGATCGGTGTCAATTATGATCGGCTGCGTATCTTCCATCGTCGTGGGAACCGGGCTGAGCGGTTCAAAACCAACGATATCACTGGGACGAATTCGTTCGGTTCCTTTCATGATGATTCATCCACTTGTTGCCAGCGACTGCTCCATAATAAAATTTGATTGGTGATGAAGTCAATGTCAGCGGGTTGATTCATCATCAAATGATCGGCACCATCGAGCGTTACAAACAACTTGATGCCACCAGAGAGTTGAAATATTTTTTCCGCGTGATAAAAACCGAGTGTTTCGTCTACGGGTGAATGAAAGATCAAGTGGTACTTGGTCAATTCTGCAATCTCGCGCTCAAGGTCGCGTTGACGTAGACTATCGATCAATTGAGTGCGAATTAAATGGCGTCGTCCGCCAATGGTCACGTGTCCCTCCCCCTCGATTTCGATTGCAGGATTTTGGCTGATTAAAAATTCAGCCAAATGGCGGGTGCAGGAAGGTGCCGCCAGTGTTACCACTCCTTTAACCGAGGGCAACTGTTGTGCGGCTACCATCGCGGCAGCTCCTCCCAGCGACAAACCCATCAACATGCGGGGCGCGGCAACGTTTTGTTCCGTCCATTTTACAACAGCGATCAGATCGTCAAGATTAGTCTCGAAATTGGTTTCCGAAAAATCACCGCCACTATCACCCAGACCGGTAAAGTCGAACCGAACAACGCCGATCCCTTTCTTTGCCAAGTTGCGACTGACCTTGACAATCGCTTTAAGATCTTTCGAACAGGTAAAGCAATGACAGAACACGGCATACATTGAGATCGGTTCGGTCGGACGTTCAAGGATCACGGCGATTCGGTCACCGTTGGCGTTTGTTAAATATTCGCGGTGGCTGGTCATTTAGGTGAATCGGTGGTTGCGGGCGAGTCGAACGTGGCCGTTGTCGTTGTTTGAGGTTGTAAGTCGAGCGTATGCATTAAGTTTTGGGTTCCGATTGGGCGAGGAGAATATAGCACCTCACCGGCTTCGAAACCAGCGGCGAACCCTTTCAAGCGAGCATGGGCTTCGATCCGAGGAAAAATCGCTTGCTTGGCCGGCGGAAACTGCGTTTGATAACAGCGAATCGCATTCATTTTCGCGGCCAACGAATCGGAAATGTCGATCGTCAAAGGATACATTTCAGCTTCCGGGCGATCTTGATAGAGATTCAATGAGTAGTACAACTGCTGCCCAATTGGATGGACGGGTAACCCCTGAAAGTAATCATCCCATTTACTGAGTCGGCTGTAAAAAATTGCAGCGTCAAAAATTTGCATCATCTGCCAATGGTCAGGCGACGCGGTAGGTGTTTTACCAACCATGCCAATCACCAACTGCGGCCGGTATCGGCGAAACTCAGTGGCCAGTGCGACTCGAACATCGAACGAGTCAAACAAACGACGATTGGGGAAATCCAACACTATACGACGCTCAATGCCCAACTTCGCCGCGGCCGCCTGTGCTTCGGCCAACCGAATTTCGGGAGCCGGACAAAGCGGAGTCGGTTCCCCGTCGGTCAAATCGATGATGCCCACAGCAAAACCTTGGCTCGCCAACTGAGCCAATGTACCCCCGCAGCCGATCTCGCAGTCGTCCGGGTGGGCCCCCACCGCAATAACATCCAATCGTTGGACGGGTGGCGGGGCCAACTTCGATGATTCCATTTCCATTTTAAAAACTATTTCCTGAATTTAGATCGGGTCGGTGAACTTAGTCTTGAGCTAACCGTTGCTCCATTTTCTGTTGCAACTCGATCTGAACTTTATTTGCCTTGTCCAGAATAGCGGTGAAATTGGCTATGTCGGGGGTCAGCTCCGTCTCTTCTTGCGACAACATCTGGTTTCCAAACCTATCGGCTATTTGCTGTAACCAGACAAATGAGAAAGCGAACTCATCCTCGGATCGAGCCGATTTTAAAAAATCAATCAAATTCAGCACCTGATCGGGTTCATCCGGCATCTTCAGCTCCGCCTTGATCCCTTCTCGCTGAGCAAGCGCCTCGCGGGAAATATAAAATTCGCTATCGTTTGGCGAAAGAGAATCGATCAACCGTTGGTATTGCTGGAGGGCCTCAACCACTCGGTCCGACTTGGCAAGTTGCCAAGCTTGTGTAAAATTTTTCACCGCCTCGGATTGGTTGATCAATGCAATTTCTTGATCGGCGCGTTGAACCAAGATTGATCGTTGGGCCCGATCCAATAGCTGATTTAACGTTTCAATTTGGTCTGATTGGGGATGGCGATCGATCAGGTCTCGCAATTTGCGACGGGCCTGAATCGCATCTTCCAAGTTTTCTGTTTGTAACAGAGTCATATTTTTTTCAATTTGACTCTGTAGGCTGGCAGGCCAGGCTAAGATACCAACCAAAACGGCCAAACTCAGAAGACAGGTAAACAAGAAAGGGACTGACTCGTAAAAGGGACTCTCTTTTATCACACGCTTGCGACGGTCAATCAGCAACCGTTTGGCTTCTTTGCGACTCGCTTGATCGATGCCACTCGTCAAGGGATTAAAACCACCAGAAAGCTGCGCAACATTTGACTTGCCGCTGACGTCCATTTTGTTGATTTCATCCAAGGTCAATAAGATAGCTCGGGCCGAATGCGGGCGTTTACGAGGTTCAGGATGGATCATTTTGGCAATTAATCGATCCAGAACCGCCGGGCAATGAATCACTTCTTGACTGACCGAAACCGATTTTGCTGCCACTTTTTCTTTTTTCATGGAGGAAAGATTGGTCGCTTCAAAGGGCAGCTTTCCTGTCAGCATCTCATAAAAGATCACTCCCAGAGTATACAGGTCCGATTTTGGAGTGGCTGGCGATTTGAATTGCTCGGGAGCTTGATAGGCCGCCAAATCCAGTTCCTTCAAGCGACTGGTATCCCACCGCCGTCGGCGAGCACGATTGAGCCTTAAATCAACGATTTTAATTTGGCCACTGGGAGTGAATAGAATTTTATCCGGAGTCAGTTTGGAATGAATTAAATCTTGCTGATGTAAATAACCAACCGCGACTGCGATCTGCCTTCCAATATCGATCGCCAAATCGACCGGCAATCGTCCTCGGCGAGTCAACAAAGTGGCTAAACTTTCCCCGGCAACCAATTCCGTGGCCACAAAGATTTGATCCTCGTGAACCCCAGCGCCATAAATTCGAGCCAAATTCGGATGCTTGAGTTTTTTTAACTCTTCAAATTCGATTTCGATCTTACTCAAAACCGTTGACCAATCGACCTTTCCCGGAACGCTGATAAATTTTAACGCTATGTCGCGATTTTGCTCGATTTGCCGGGCATGAAAGACTTTCTGCCGACGGTTGGAGCCGATTCGATTCAAAACCAAAAATGGACCAATTGTAGTATTTTCCACAGTCTCAGCGGGGGGGTTGATTAAACGATTGGTTTTCGGCGGTCGGCAAATGGAGAATGTGGCGAAGTTCCGACTGGCTAAGTAAGCAACGCACACTCACTTGATGGGCGATCTGAAAACAGGGTTAACCCCTCTACGGCGAACCTGTAAACCTCCAAAGCTTGATTTGGCTCAAAGGGTCTACCCCGTTTTTCAGATCATCACGACGTCGATTCAAACAACAACTCGATTATAGTGAACGATGGTTGGCGTACAACTCGTGAAACAGTTTCAGACCCGATTGGATCGCAATTAGTCTACAAATTAGTTAAAGTTTGACGATTTTGGTAAATCTAAACGGTTTTAATTGGTTGAATTGGTTGGCGAGAGAATTCTAATGGCGTAAAATTCTGCATCGGGTTAAAATTCAAATGTACAAATTTTACCGATTTGCTGACCCTAAACCATGTCCTAATGGCTAACAATGAATCAACCTCAAGCTTCCAAAAATATCAATGAAATAAAGGCTGCGATTCGGTCGGCCGGATTGCGGGCCACGCCGGCAAGGGTTGCCGTATTGTTCGAATTGATTAATTCCAGCGGTCCATTAACACATGCCAATTTGGTCGAAAAAACAAAACAACAAAGCTCCGATCCGTCAACAATATTTAGAGCCCTCAACGATTTATCCGAGGCCGGCTTGTTGCGGCGGATGGAATTGGGAGACCATGTTTGGCGTTACGAATTGGTCGTAAAACATGGTGATGCTGACAACCCCCACGCTCACTTCCTGTGCCTTGATTGTGGCGAAATTAGCTGCTTGGAACCGGTCGATTTAAAGTCGAAAAGTGGTAAAAAACTCAAGGTTGGTGAAGTTAAAGAAGTCCTGATCAAGGGACAGTGCAACGATTGCGGTTAGTAGTGGAGCAGCGAGAGCCCAAATTAGAAATTGTTATGAAGGAAATGGTTCAGCCGCCTCAGCCCGCAAGCGGGCCGGGGCTCTGTGTAAATTTTTCGGATCGTTTAAGTCTGCGGAAAAACACAATTTACCTGAGACGATTAATGTCTTTTTTTCCACGGGTGCTTATTTTCAAGACTCGAATTCAAATAGTAAATTTTGATCACTCGCCAAGCTAAAATTTAAATCAGGTAGAATGATATCATCCTCACGAACTCACCCTCACCAACTCACCCTCACGAACTCACCCTCACGAACTAACCCGATTTGGCCCCTTCTGATGGGCTGCAAAATTATCCAATGAATGCACTTAATCATTTCTTCAATTCAATGCTGCTAATGCGAAACAGGCGGGTGCCGATAATCGGTTTATTTTTATTGGCCCTGCTGGGCCCCGTGGAGCTTTACCTTACGCCGATTGCCAGCGGGCTGCAACAATCTAAACCGATCCAACCCGAGGAACGCCGCCGAGGTTCGATCACACCGGAGCGAAACTGGTGGGATTTACGGCACTACGCACTCAAATTTGATGTCGATATTGACAACCGCTACCTTCGAGGCAGCAATACAATGCGGTTTGTCGTCCTTGATCCATTACAAAAAATGCAGATTGATCTGCAATCTCCGATGGAAATCTCACGGGTGGTTCACCGCGATTCCGATATCGGATTCGATCGAGATGGAGACGTTTACTATCTGAAATTTCCAGAACCGTTGGAAATCGGAGCTGAGGAAAGCGTAACCATCGAATTCCAAGGCCAGCCACGTGAGGCTCGCAATCCCCCTTGGGATGGAGGCGTTGCATGGAAAAAGGACGCTAACGGAAATCCTTTCGTGGCGACCGCCTGCCAGGGAATCGGAGCAAGCGTCTGGTGGCCCTGCAAGGATCATGGTTATGACGAACCTGACGATGGGGTCTCAATCTCTTTCACCGTCCCCGATACGTTGGTAGCCGTTTCCAATGGGCGGCTGCAACAGGTTGAAGCGGACGCGGAGTCCAAAACCAAGACGTATCATTGGCTGGTTACACTCCCGATCAATTCCTATTGCATCAACATGAATATCGGTGACTACGTCAACTTTCAGGACAAGTACACCGGCGAGTTCGGCGAGTTGGACTTGGATTTTTGGGTATTGCGAGATGAAAAAGAAAGGGCATTGACACACTTTAAAGAAGCCCACCGGACAATCGAAGCCTTCGAGTATTGGTTCGGCAAGTACCCGTTCTACGAAGATAGTTTTAAGTTGGTTTCCGTGCCGTATTTGGGAATGGAACACCAAAGCTCGGTGACTTATGGAAATGGCTTCCGCAATGGCTATCGAGGGCGAGATCTCAGTGGCACCGGGGTAGGGCTTTTGTTCGACTTCATTATCGTACACGAGAGTGGTCACGAGTGGTTTGGTAACAATATTTCAATGGCGGACACCGCCGACATGTGGATTCACGAAGGGTTCACGAATTACTCGGAAAACCTCTTTGTCGAGTATCATTTCTCTGAAAAACAAGCTCAGGACTACGTGATTGGTTGTCGAAAACTAATCCAAAATGATCGACCGATCATCGGCCAGTATAACGCCAACCGCCAAGGTTCTGGAGACATGTACTACAAAGGTGGAAACTTGTTGCACACGTTGCGGCATGCTATCGGCGATGATGACCTGTGGAGACAAATTTTAAGAGGTCTGAATCAAGAGTTTTGGCATCAAATTGTTACCACCGAACAAGTCGAACAGTTCATCGGCCAAAAATCAGAACGCGATTGGCAAAAGTTTTTCGATCAATATCTGCGAACAACCAAAGTTCCCCATTTTCAATTTGCCGTCGAGCAGTCGACATTGCACTTCCGGTTCAGTAATGTCGTGACAGGTTTTGAGATGCCGATCAAGCTGTCCGTCAACAATCAATCGCATCGCTTGCAAGCCACCGATCAATGGCAACATGTCAAGTTAGATCAAGCGATCGAGGCAGTGTTGGTAGATCGGAACTTCTACGTCGAAACACATCCGGTCGATGTGGACTCAGTCTCTGCCGATTCGGCCGGAATGACGAAGGCGGGCGATGAATCAGTGTCAGTCGATGCGGTGAATGCAGCCGCTGGGTCGGCCGAACCGGATTCGACCCTTAGCATTTCTAGTGATACTGATAACATTCAAGCAGGGAAGCAAATCGCCTGCCGTTTGGAGCTGGCCGACGATAATACACTGGAGTACTTGATATACGCACCCCTAGATTATCAAGCCGATCACCAGACGGGTCGTGACGCGGGTTTTCCGCTGATGCTGTTTCTACATGGACGGGGTGAAAGCCACGGGGATTTACAGTTGGTTGCCAAATGGGGCCCACCTAAATTGGCGGCCCAAGGTGAATCGCTTCCATTTATCATTGTATCTCCTCAGTGCCCTGCTGACGATAGTTGGAACAGCGATACCCAACAGCAGCGATTGGAATTGCTGTTGAAACACGTAATTGAGAAACATAACGTTGACCCAAGTCGCATCTATTTGACTGGCCTAAGTATGGGCGGCTACGGAAGTTGGAGTTTGGCAGCCCGATTGCCCGATCGGTTCGCTGCTGTCGTGCCAATTTGTGGTGGTGGAAGGACCAGCGATGCCGACAAATTGATAAGTACCCCGATATGGGCTTTTCACGGTGATGGCGATTCCGTTGTACCAATCACCAATTCAGTGCAAATGGTCAGAGCGATTAAGACAGCCGGTGGACGAAAGGTCCGTTTGACGATCTTAGAACACTACGGCCATAACAGCTGGTCACCAGCCTATGCATCTCCCGATCTTTATCAATGGTTGCTCAGCCATCAATTGTCGACTGAGGGTCGAATTAATAATTGACCCGGGC
>JBGTHU010000024.1:0-6663 GCA_041745975.1 Mariniblastus sp. | reverse complement strand
TCGTACTCGAACACGAACACCGCCATTCGAGTACGAGTACCATTTCATTGAGTATGAGTACGAGTACGAGTATCGACGAAAAAACGCAACTTCAAAAATCGTGAGCGAGTGGATCTCAGTTCCTCACTAACGTTTCGGGTTGGGATAAAATCAATAAGCTCTTGACAAGTTCCGCGACCCCAAAAATTAACCTTGACAATGTACTAGACATTGATTTAGGAATGTTCGCCTGGGAGCGGACTCGGTCTCCAAAGCCGATGGATAGTGTTCGAATCACTGCGTTCCTGCTTGAGCATTTGCCCAGACCTGAAATTTAAACATAAGGAGTCGAGTCATGCCACACCAACACCCGTTTAACCAAGACCAACACTCCTTTCGAACCGATGAGTAAACGACGGAAAGGGTATCCGTCCGATCAATGATCGGATGGAAATAGCGCTGGAGCCAGACGGCGAGGCTACCGATTGCAAACCGGTCGAAGTGGGTTCGACTCCCACCGGCGCTTCTTGATCTGCCAACTGCCGATTCGGAATACATTCAAAACCAACCTTTCTGAATCAATCAATTCGCTGGTAGGTCGAAAAACAAAGACTTGACTCGTGATGGGAATTTGCAAGACATGATCGACTGCCAAGTCGGACTACATTTCAGCGATGGTTGCGGGTTCGAATCCCGCCTGCGTGAACCCAGTGTTCGCGTTGCAGCTCAATGGCGAGAGCATCGAAACGTCTGATTTACAAATTTCGTCGATCGTTTTTAAACGGTTCTAAGTAACCAAAAAGCAGAATCCTTCGTTACGGTCAGTTTTTATTGCTGAACTGCCGATTGGGAATCCATGACGGTCCTAAGGTAGCGATGTTGGGCGACCAACTAGTGAGCGGCGATGAAATCTCTGGCAGACAATCATTGCCAGTCAACGGTCTGTGCAGGCACAGATATCGGACCGCCGTAATGCCAAAGCGCAATTCTCATTCAGACTTCGTTCAGCAAATTTTAATCTTGATTAGGCGAATTCTGGTGAACCCGCGCGGTTCATAGAAGTCTATCTCGAGAGACAATTTACAGGGAGAGCGGTCGATTCAATGGAATCGAAATCGCTTTGCAAAATCGGTTCGACTGCCGGTTGGGATTACATCGTATGTCCAACGATGGTGCAGCTTAATTGCTGGCCATAGTTCTCAACTTCCCTTCGTCGAACTTTTTTTAACAGGAGGTCAGAAGATGGCCAACAGAAATTTATTTGCGAGTGTCAAGAGCCGTTTTTCACCAGCCGATTCGGTCAACGAGGCGGGTGGCCCCGCCTATCAACGGGCCCCCAAGCATGCGTTGGCCCAAATTGCGGCAACGGGTACGTTTGGCAACGCTTTCTACAGCGATGCCCAAACGCAGTTAGCCGAATTATTGTCACTGATCGAACAAGTCGACGACAACGAATTCCTGGCTCGGCTGGCCCTGTACGCGCGTGAAAAGGGGTACATGAAGGACATGCCGGCCGCTTTGCTGGTCGCACTGTCGGTGCGTGATACCGAACTGATGCACCGCGTTTTTGATCGAGTTGCTGACAACGGTCGCGTACTCCGCACCGTGTTCCAGATGATTCGGTCAGGCCAGTTTAAGGATCGGCAAGGCAAGGTGCGCATCGGTTTGTCCAGTTCAGTCCAGCGGGCTTTCCGACGTTGGCTCAACGAAGCGTCGACGGGGAAGCTGTTGTCTGCATCGATCGGTAACGATCCCAGTTTGCGGGACATCCTGCGAATGGCTCGTCCGACACCAAAGGACGACGCCCGGCGAGCGTTATTTGGTTGGCTGACGGATAAGGAAATCGGAAAGTGGGCACCGGCCACGGCAGCCGACTTGCCAGCCGAGGTGCAGGCCTTGGTCGCTTACCGCGCTGCGGAAACCGAAGATGGACAAGCGTTGATCGCCGGCAATATCGAAGGAGTGCGCTGGGACTTGATGGCGGATGCCGCTCGTGGACCGAAGGTTTGGGCGGCGCTCGCTCGCACGATGGGTCCGCAAGCCTTGCGGATGAACTTGAACACGCTGCTCCGGCACGATGTGTTGAAGTCGGAAGCGATGGTGGACTACGTTGCCAGTCGGATAGCTGACCCCTCAGAAATCCGTCGTTCGCGGCAGTTCCCTTACCAGTTCTTCACGGCTTACTTGAACGCGGCGGACGAAATTCCCCACCAGATCAAGTCGGCCCTGCAGGCAGCGGCCGAACTGGCGTGCGGAAACGTTCCACAGTTGCCGGGCCCCATCGTCATCGGACTGGACACGTCAGGTTCGATGGGTTGTGCGATTACCGGCAACCGAGGTCGTGGTGCAACCAGCAAGATGCGTTGTGTCGACGTTGCGGCGTTGTTCGCAGCCGCCATCTTGCGGCGTAACCCAGACAGCGTGGTGATTCCGTTCGACACGCAGGCTTATGATGCGAAAATTGATCCCAGTGATTCGATTTTGAGCATCGCAGCCCGCTTGGCCAAGTACGGAGGTGGTGGAACGAATTGTGCTCTTCCCCTGGAAGCAGCCAACACGCGGTTCGCCAAGCGTACTTTTGCCGGCGCGGTTCTGGTTAGCGACAACGAGAGCTGGGTTGGAGAAGGACGGTATGGATCAACCGGTGTGATGACCGCTTGGGAGCATTTTGTGACCAACCAACGCAAGTTGGCAGGCCGCAAATCAAGTCAGCCGACGACGCTAGCCGCGGGTTCGTCGCCCAAGCTGGTTTGCATCGACATCCAACCTTACCAGACGACGCAAGCGGTCGAACGAGCCGAAATCATGAACATCGGTGGCTTCAGTGACACGGTGTTCAACGTAATCAGCGCGTTCTTGGCCGACGACAACCAGCGATTCGTCGCCGAAGTCGAAGGGATGACGTTGTAAAAAACGTCGTCAAAAAAAGATGACAGGAAATTTCGGCGTCGGCGAATAACAATGCCTGTCAATTTTGCCAACCAAACGCTCGCGTTTCGGCTCGTCCGATCCACGGGCGTTTTTTTTTGGGAGTCAGATGGCGAATCAAAAAACGACTGAAGCTCAACGTTTCCCACGTTTGCCTTGTTTGCCAATCGATTGAAGATAGAGTCGTTCGACTTTGTCTCGAGCCCATTGAGTTTTCCGTAGAAAGGTCAAACTTGATTTGATCGAAGGATCACTGTTAAAGCAGTTGATGTTGATCCGATGCCCCAGTTCTTGCCAGCCGTATTCCTCAACGAGGTACTCCAAGATGTCGACCAACTTGACTCCGTGCAGGGGGTTGTTGGGTTGTTCGACCATTAGTTCATTGTTTTTTTGGGAATCAGAATTCGATTTTGCGAAATGAAATCAATACGACTCGCCGAGACTATCGACGGCATCGGCGAGACATCCGACGGGAACAAGCCCCTGCTGATGAGAATGTTTTCGATCCCGTTACGGCTGAGCCATAACCCGAAACCGAAGTCCATCGTCGCGAACAGTTAGCACGATTATATCAGGTGCTTGCCAAACTCCCAGAGGATTATGCGGAAGTGGTTCAACTCCGCGGGATTGACGAACTCTCATTTGCAGAAATTGCCCAGCGGATGAAACGGAGTGTGGACGCCGTTTCCAAGCTCTGGAGTCGCGCCCTCGTTAAACTTTCCGTTGAACTGAAAGAAATCAATGACTCAATTGAACAAAATGGATGGGATTATTGTCTGAGTTTGGGCTTCCTATAAAATATGGAAAATGAAAGGTATTCAAACAAAAGTAAACGACCAAGTTGGCAATTTTGCAAAGTTCCGTTAACTTCTATTAAATGATATTTGACACGAAACCATTGTACCAGGGGGGAGTCTGGCTGGTGATGCTGATCGGAACGGCACCAGCTACAATAGCATTTTTAATTTCGGCCAGTCGAAGACTTCAACGAAATCCCAGGTCGGAATTTGCCATGCCTCCGCTTCGCTTTCTGTTTTCAAGATTAACCTGGTGATTATTTTCCGAAACCGTTGACGGATTTTTACCACCTCACGGAATAAACGAAATTTGGAGCTTTTCACGCCGAGGCTGGCAGCATATCGTTTACCCCGCAGCCGTAGGCGAGGATTAATCTAAAACGCCCTTGCCTACGGTTACGGGTTAAGCAATTCCCTGACTGGCGAGCATCTTTTTGATAACCGAATCCGGCAACCTTTCGCGGATGACCCTTTTATCGGGGAGAAAACGGGGACAGGTCGAATACTGTTCGGGACGTCGGTTGCGGGAAGAAAAAAGACGCCACAGAAGTCGGAGTCTTGGGGGAAACAAGGGGCATTTGTGGAGACGTCTTGTGAGTCGCTGCGTTTGCATTCAACCTCGGCGCCCTGCGGCTGAGATCGGCTGGAGTTGTGCTCCCAGTTCGGAAATGATTTCTTTCAGCAATTCTGGGTTGAAGACTTGTGTCGCTTCGGACAGCGAACCCAGAGAAGCACGTTGACAGCCCAATTTTTTTGCACTTTAGCCAGTTCACTGGCTTGATGGATGCAGCGCAACGATGCCAAACACGATTGGGCAGGTCACATTTCTACTTTGATCGTACGGTCAAGCTAAGAAAGAATCGAGAAATTCTTGAAGCTCAGCGGCACGACGGAGCGACCGCCAGCCCCAAGAGTCATCCTGCAACATTTCTTGGATCGTCCCCCCGAGCCATACTCGATTTCAATCATCAGCCTTGGAGCCACATCCATTAGTATGGCTTATTCGACAACAACCGCCGTGCCGGAAACGCAGACCATTAACATACCGTTATTTTGCCCTAAGACTTCATAATCAATGTCGACTCCGACCACGGCGTTACCCCCCATTTCGGCAGCGCGTTGCTCCATTTCACGCAATGCGGACTTACGGGCATCGGTCAAGACTTGTTCATAACTGGCTGTCCGGCCACCAACAATATCACGAATCCCAGCAAAAAAGTCTTTGAAGATATTGGCTCCCATAATCGTTTCACCTGTCACGATGCCACGATATTCACGAATAGTGCGGTTTTCAAAAGTCGGTGTCGTTGTTGAAATCACTTCTTGTCTCTCCTATCAATTGCTTGTCCCTAAAAATCAGGCCCTTTTTAAAGATAGCCTACACAAGATTTACTTTAAAATTTCAGGCTTGGTTTCATGCAATATATCCCGAATTGCCGACCTGATTTCTGAATTAAGATGCTGAAATTTTTCTGATGTATCCTGACCCGATAAAATCTGGTTGATGCGAGCGATAATCGGAAGTCGGACTTGGTCTGGCAGTTGATCAAACGACTCCGAATAAATCAAATAGCTCAATGGGTACCGAAATATCCGTTTCTGCAAATCAAATTCCCGTAAAGAACGACGCTGGGAATCGAAAGGCCCCGCTGCCGTGAATTCACTGGCAAAAGAACTGCTTCCAATTACTGGATCGGTTAATTCGAACTCATCACAAAAAAACAAATATTCGATGACTCGTTCACAGGCCGCAACAATCCTCCGCTCCGTCGATTCACTGACATAATCTTGCTCACGCTCCAGAATTTGATTCATTGTTTGATTTTGGTGCACGGCCAGCCTAGTTTCGAAGTTGGCGAAAGTAATTGCATTATGCATTTGGACCTGATGTTCGAGCACCATCAGGGCCACGATGTCACTATGGGCTGATGGGTATTTTTCTCCCAACACCAATCGGAACGGTAAGTCGTCTAAGGATTCTTGATTGGCACCCAATTGCAAATCGACGGGGCCATCGCCATCAAATGTTTGATTGCCCAAGTGTTGCATCGCGCCGTGAGTGCCTGTCACATACCATCCGCCCCAACGCTGGTCAAACGGGCTCTTATGATCAATGTTGAAACTCCCTTGATTGAATTGCGGGTGTCCTGATCGATTGGGATAAACACTGCGAATCAAATAACCGGGAACATTTTGGGTTCGGCTGGATGCGTGACAGACGATGCATTGCCCCCGATCCCGCATGATTTCAGGTGAGACGGATTGGTCAGTCGGTGGTTGCTGTGCCAGCCCATAAAAAATTGCGCCTTGCTGCGGATCGGTTGCGCCAAGTTCGATCATACCACGTCCTTGCACGTATCCCACATAGACATCGTCGTTAAAATAGATAGCTCTGGGTCGTTGAGGAGATATTTTGTGTACCTGCATGCTGGTCTTGGAAAAAACCAAAGTCTGCGAACTGAGCGGGATATCCAAAGCCGCCAGCAGAGACCGCAAATAACCCGTTTTTGATGATTCGTACTCGAGCTGAATTTCTCCCGATTCGATGCGGGAGATTAACCTGGCAACCGGATCATTGACTTCCGTCGAACCGTAACTGATCGGTGGGTGTTCGAAAAACGCATCTTGCGCCCGCAGTCCTTGAAAACTAATGGCAAAAAGTGCTGCAGCGATAATACCCGTTAATAATCCCGCTACTGAAAATTTCAAATTCAACACCATGTCCGTCTCCAATGAAGAGATTTAGAAAATTGGTCGTTTTGACTACGTTGATTCTAATGGAATCGCATCTGGGATCGGTTAAAAATTCCAAGCCAAATTGTCACGCATTCAATTTCGGCAATCGACTATTGGTAGGAAGCATTCGGTAAGACGTTGAGGTCTCTTCTGCTTTTGGTTGTATTTTAGCTGCTTGCCTACTCTGAGTAGGTCGCTTCAGTAGCGTACTTTTCCGGCTCTC
>JBGTHU010000023.1:0-2461 GCA_041745975.1 Mariniblastus sp. | reverse complement strand
CCCGGATTGATCCGCCGCTTTCATGATGCGAAACTGGCCAACCAGCCTCAAGTTAAAATTTGGGGAACCGTTACGGTCCGTCGCGAACTGATGCATGTGGACGATTTGGCCGACGGACTGTTGCACCTTTGTCAAATTGCCGATCCTCCAGACTGGATGAATGTAGGAACGGGGCGGGATGTGACCATCAGGCAGTTGGCCGAACTGATTGCCGACGTCATAGGCTACCAAGGAAAAATCATTACCGACCCCAGCAAGCCCGATGGGACACCAATCAAACAGACTGACATTTCGTTGATCAATCGTTTGGGGTGGAAAGCGAAAATCGAATTGAAAACCGGGTTGGAGATGACCTATCAAGCATTTTTGAGGGAAACGACTGCGGGCGTGCTTCGACAAAAGTGATTCATCGGGTACGATGGTTAATTCAACCGTGCGACGGAAGTCCATTTTATTAACGGGTCGCCTTGTGACCTTAATGTGACCTTAACACAGGAGTAAATATTTTATGCGCAAGTCGGCGTTGATCACTGGAATCACCGGTCAAGACGGTTCTTATTTAGCAGAATTATTATTGGAAAAAGACTACGAAGTGCATGGCTTGGTGCGCCGCAGCAGTAGCTTTAACACCGATCGAATCGATCATATCTATCGGGACCCTCACGATAGTGATGCTCGACTATTCTTGCATTACGGCGATCTATCCGATGGACAGAACTTGACCAATCTGGTGCTCGACTTGCAACCGGATGAAATTTACAATCTGGGTGCTCAGTCTCATGTACGGGTTTCTTTTGATTCTCCTGTCTACACGGTTCAAACGGTAGCCATGGGCGCCTTAAATGTCCTTGAGGCCGCCCGGCAATTAAACAAAGAAAAACCGGTGCGGGTTTATCAAGCGTCATCATCGGAGATGTTTGGTGATGTGCTGGAGACACCTCAGACCGAATTGACCCCCTTTCGGCCGCAGAGTCCCTATGCTTGCGCGAAAGTTTATGCTTTCCATCAAACAGTCAACTATCGCAGTGCTTACGACATGTTTGCGGTCAATGGTATCTTGTTCAACCACGAATCGCCTCGACGGGGCGAGACATTTGTGACTCGAAAAATCACTCGAGCGGCCACGCGTATCAAACTGGGGCTGCAAAAAAAATTCTTTTTGGGCAATCTCGATGCACGCCGGGACTGGGGCTATGCCAAGGACTATGTCGAAGGAATGTGGATGATGATGCAACATGATCAACCCGACGATTTTGTCTTGGCCACGGGGAAAACCCACTCAATTCGCGATTTTCTTGATTTCACTTTCCAAACCTTGGGACTCGATTGGCAATCCTATGTGGAGATTGACCCCCGTTACTTGCGACCGACCGAAGTGAATTTGTTGCTGGGCGATTACTCCAAAGCAAAATCAGAGTTGGGCTGGGAACCAAAGACCAGTTGCCGCGAGTTGGCCGAAATCATGGTCGCTCACGATCTGCAGTTGGCAAATCAGGAGGCGGATCAAAAGTCGGCTGAAATTTGCTAAGTTCTTGGGTCAACGAAAATAGGGAAGCAGCAAAATCCAAAAAACGCTCCCAGTCGCCAGCATTCAAGCCGTGTTTGCCCGGACGGACATGATAAGCAGTAACTCCTTCCCATCTGGGGCGATCAAGTGCGGGCATCACCGGATCGGATATTGAATCGACTTGCAACAGCTGAAATACGGGCGAGGCGGCGACCAATGCCAAATACTCTCCACGTGGATCAGCCCAAAGGTCGTCGTCGGCACTGGCGATGTAAACCGCTCGCGGTGCCGCCAAGGCAATCAATTGGTGTTGGTCGATCGGCAATTCGGATTCGCGTCCGGCGAAAGTCGCCAACTCGGGTACAAACCAATGTGGAAATACGGTCGTAATTCGACCGATCGTTTCGCCAAAATTTCGTCGTGACAATGAGGCCCCACCACAACCTGATTGATTGCTATAGGCGATGGCAAAACGAGTGTCTTCGGCGGCGGCCCACAATGCGGTTTTTCCACCGCGAGAATGCCCCACTACCGCCAATTGATCCGCATTGATTTCGGGCAACGTTTCCAGATAATCGGCAATCCGGCTGGCGGCCCACCCCCATGCCGACAAGCTGCGCCAATCGGATTTAGCAGGCGGTTGACCACCAGCGAAAAAAGCACGGACGCCATCGGAATATCCATCAACCCGATCGGGATCAACGTCCGATGTAAAAAAAGAAGCGGTGGCAAAGCCGCGCTCAATGATTTTCTCCACCGGCCAAAATTCATCGGGTTCCCGAGTCAATTTTTCCAGTGGTATACGATAGCGATTGTTGATCAAAATCATGGCTGGAACGGCAGTCTTGCGTTGCCGAGGAACGATCACTTCAAATTCGAAAGCAAATGTGCGACCATCGATCTCGATCGTTGCGCGGATGGTTCGGCCATCGGCCTTTCCATCAAAAATGCCAC
>JBGTHU010000022.1:0-3921 GCA_041745975.1 Mariniblastus sp. | reverse complement strand
TCAAAAGTTCGTACGGGCGATCAGGAATCAGATAAATCACGAACCCTGTATTACCGGCTGCATGCCAATGTCGCTGATGAACTCTTCCGCGTTTTACCTCAATTGATCGAGCCCGATTCTTGGCGCGGACGAGGTGGAGAGGGTATTGGAACGATACGCAAATTGGAGTCAATTCCAGAGACTTCCCAAGCCACGTCGGCTGAAGGTAGCCTGAGAATTCTGATTCCCAAAAAAGTTTTGGCCATTAGCCAACGCCAATCCGTTCACAACCAGATCATCGAATTGATTCGGCGGATCGAAAATGGCGATCCCGAAACAAAAGGTGGATTTGGATATGGCGGCATGGGCGGCGGCATGGGTGGCATGGGCGGCTTTGGCGGTGGTTACTTTTCGATTCCCGACAACCGTTATCAGTGATCTTGTCATAATCTCTACCCTTGACATGCAGGAGGCCAGGTCGAGGCTCCCTGCACTTTTCGCCATTTTAAATGGCGGCAAAAATTCGTGAAGGGTGACCATTAGTCACAAACAACCCGTTTGATTACTTGCGCATCAAGCGGGTTCCTACCAAAATGTCGATGATCCCTCGAGAAGGACGGAGGATCGCATAAACGATTCCTGTGCCCATGAGCAACGGGAGCAAGATCGCCAGCCAAATTAAGCTGGTGCTATATCGTCCGAAACCTGCTGCATCGGCCAATTCGTTGGGGTGGGCGATTCGCAAATCAATAATCGTGACCACGATCGCTAACCAAAATGTGGGAACTAACCAACTCAATCCTTGCCGCAGTAAAATACGAAAGCGGGAAACGGGGGTCAGTGTCCGATTATCAATAAGGGCGACTCCGGTCAACCAAAACGCGAACCCTCCTTTTAACAAGGTTCCCGAAATCAACAGCAATGCAAATGCTGCGAAGAACGTCGTAAGACCTGTTATCCATGATGGCCATCCACAAAGAAAACAGATTAACAAACCGCTGAGAATCATCAGGCTGGAAAGTATGGAAAACTCAAAAAACATCGATACAGCCGCCACGCCCAGTCGGTCATCCCATCTCCAAGTCGATGGTCTGTCTTCCATGTTCTGCAACTGTTGGTTGACAATCGTTAACCCTTCTTTCGTGTCGTTCAGCTCTGGCAATTGCCGCCAAAACGTGAGCACGTGTTCGGGGACGGCGTGGCGGCTGACGATGGCTCTCATCAATCGTTCTATCAACGCGATGGGGGCCAACCCGTTGGTGATAGGAGCGGACATCCAATCGGCTGTTGGAGCGATCGCAGGCGGGCGCATGTGTGGTGGCACTTGCGAATTGACTCGCGCCAAATCGGGATAGAGGAAAAACTTGATGCGTCCCCCCCTGGTAATCCAAATTTGATCTAGACTGACGATGGGGGTTCCACTTGATTCGCGATTCATTTCCAGTAATTCAGCCGCAATTTCCTCGATCAATGGCAGCAGTGATGACCAATCGAGGCGTGGTGAAGACTGCAGGAAATCCAGTAGAGGCACACCATCAACCGCTTCACATTCCAACCACCAGGTGTCACCCACATGATGGCGAGCCAACACGCGAACCCGGTTGGGCCGCACATTGGTAGTCAAAGGTTGGTCGGCCACCTCTTGGCAGACCCGCAGCAACCAAACATTTCGATCCAATACTTCATCACGGGCCACAATAATGTCATCCGTTTGAGGATGACTGCTGCGGTAACGACCAATCAGTCTCAATTGAGGAAAGTTATCTGACTTCCACGGGGAAGAAGAGTCCAATGCGAGGGGCGGATTGGGTGGAATTTTGGTTGGACGTTTTCTTTCCAAGGCTTGAGCTAATCGTACGACGCGGGTTCGGGAAAGCACGCCATGGATACCTTGATAGCCGTTGGCAACGCGGGCGGTTGACAATAAAGCCAAATTGATCAATTGGCCCATTAAAAACAAGATTTGGGTTTTCACTATTAAACTAATTTCTGCGGCGGCATCCAACTCTTTCAGTGGAATCTCGTCGACCAACCAAGCACCTGCTCCCGAAACGGCGTAGCCGATCCCCGGAATCAGACTGGCCCGCACCAACGCAGATCCAAAGTTGGGAGTCTCGTTATATTGATCGATGACGCGCATGCCCATCAACCACTTCCCGGGCGTGCGCCCCCAGATCGATTCTGCAAGGGAAAAGTACAAAATCACCAACATCAGTTGAATGACCACCTGCAATTTGATCCAGGATACGGATGGCTCCAAGCCGGCTTGCGAAATCATGAACAAGCCGATCCATTCCAGGATCGGTCCCATCAGGGACGCCAACACGAAAGCCAGCAACAAGTCGACGCTGTAGGCGGCAATACGGCGGCCAATGTCCGCCCTCGAGACGCCTCGAGTGGAGAATGGCTGCAATAAGCTTCGGAGCTCTTTGACTCCTTGCGGCCGCCGATCGGGATTTTTATCTAATGCTCTTTCGATAACGCGTTCCAAAACCCGCGGCACGTTATCATTCAAACGACTTGCACGGGGGGCCGGTTCGCTGGCGATACCCGCAATCACTTGGGCTGCGTTTCCAACGAAAGGAGGTCGTCCCGTCAACAAGTAAAACAACGTCGCACCAATTGCATAGATATCCGCCCTTTGATCGACTTCACTTCCCCGAATCTGCTCCGGTGCGGCAAACTGCGGTGTTCCCATGAAAGTCCCTGTTTGCGTCAGTTCGGATTCATGATCGAAAGCCTTGGAAAGCCCATAGTCGCCGATCTTGATTCGCCCGGCATGATCGAGAAAGCAATTGGATGGCTTCAAGTCTCGATGGACGATGCCAGCTTCATGGGCCGGTTGTAAGCCATCAATTACATCCAAAATCAAATCAACGGCTTGTCCCACCGATAATTTATTGCCTTTGGTTACCACTTCTTTCAGCGTACCGCCGGGCATCAGTTCCATGGCAATATAAAACCAGTCGTCAATTTGGCCCGCTTCATAGACAAACGTTGAATGGGGGTGATTGATCGAGGCCGCAATCTGGCTCTCTCGCTGGAAGCGGTCGATGGCGTCTTGATTGGCCAAACAACCTCGGTTCAGAATCTTTAGCGCCACCCGCATTTCGGTTCGTTCGTTTTCGACTTCGTAAACGGCTCCCATTCCCCCTTCACCCAATTTACGGATAATGCGAAACTCGCCGAACGAATTTCCAGTTGCAAACTGGGCTTGGTTCATCTGCAACGAATCATCGACGATACGAATCCTGTCTAAGTCGGAACTTCGTTTGCCGGTATCGGATGGTTGCACCACCGTCGGCATTTCATGAAGCTCGACCGGCGTCGGGTGCAAAGACTGAAGTTCTACCCGATCGAGCACCGCACGATCGTTTTCGGGCGCGGGTTCGATGATCGATGATTCATTCAAAGGTTGGCCACAATTGGAACAAAATCTCGGCCTCGAACCGGATGTGGTGAATGTTTGTTCGCAATGGGGGCAGTTAACTCTCAGCATCAAAAAACTCAATGTCGTTTGCATTTTAATCCGTTAAAGTATCCAGCAACTTCCTCCTAGTTGGTCAGCATTCAATTTTAGGGTAGCTGAACTCGTCAAGAGTTTCGAGTCCTGCGTAAGCCGCAGAAAGCCGTTGACGACTTCCGCTACAGATGACTCTAGTTTCCATCACTGACCAACCGCTAGGCTTTGTTCCTTAATTGTTGCCGTGTTGTTTTAAATGCATCATATCATTTTGGCTATAATTAGTAAGGTTCTTTCATCAGTTCTTTCCTTGATTCGTAGTCGGCTTGAGAAACTTGGATAAAATTCAAGGAACCCAGTGGGTTGGCATGGCGTCAAAGGGATCAGTGGTAATCCACTGAACCAAGCTAGAATGCATTCGTTCACAGGTCGGCTTCCACTACATATCTCCAAAACCGCCAATAAATCAACAACTCGCT
>JBGTHU010000021.1:0-1575 GCA_041745975.1 Mariniblastus sp. | reverse complement strand
GTGGATCATCCCTTTTGATTGTGTTTGCCAGCCGATGGAGATCGCTGGGGCCGGGAAAAAAGGAGAAGAATTTTGGATCGCTGGCTTTTTTTTGGAATGTTTGTTGAATGCTATCTGAAAATGAGGTCTAATCTTCTTCGGCGCGACCAAATCCCTCGATAAGTCGAATCGCCATCCAACGGGGCAGACCCCTTTTTCAGAAAACGGCTAAACCTTGAAAGGATTAAAATGATTCCAGTCTCATCAGAAAATTTGCTTTCCCTGCTTTTGACGCTTGCGTTGACTTGGTTTGTTTTCACCGTCCAACTCGTTGTAGCGCAGCCCAATCAAGTTGGCGTAGCAGCGGATGGGAGAGCGGACGTGAGAGTCGAGACGAGAGCGGACGCGGATATTACCATTCCCCAAAACCTTTTGAAATTAATCCACACCCCTGAGGTGCAACGGGAACTTGGATTAGAAAACGATCCGCGGTTGCGGGACATTTTGGTTGAACTAGATCGCGTTTGGTGGCCGGCAAGGATTCTTCCGGAAGCAGTGCAACGAGAAACCATCCAAGAACTTGAAGCAAGGTTGCTGAACGCCCTCGAGCCGTTGATGCCAGCCACAGCTCTCGGTCGGCTGCGGGAAATCGAGATCCAATCGCAGGGCACGCGTTCGTTGGCACGTCCAGAAATCGCCACCGCAGTCGGGTTCAACGAGCAACAATTGCTGACAATAAAGACAGCCTTTCGGGCGACTGACGCGATTTCGCGAAAATTGAGCGGGAAGCCTGGAGGCGATCGCGATTTGGAGCAACAACTTCAAACGTCCCAAGCTGAAGAACAGCGAGTGATTAACGGTTTGTTGACGGATCGGCATCGACATAAAATCAGCCAATTGGTCGGTGCTCCCTTCGACACGATGGCTTTGAAACGAATCTATCCGCTGGCCCCCGAATTGGTCGACTCGGGTGAGTGGGCTGGTTCAGGCCCTACCTCTCTGGAAGCCGAACGTGGCAAAGTGGTGTTAATCCACTTTTATGCTTTCCAATGCCACAATTGCGTCGCGAACTTTGACCATTACAATCGTTGGCACGAATCGCTGTCGCAAAAAGGAGTCACTGTCATTGGTATTCAAACGCCTGAAACCAGATCCGAACGGGATCCGATGCTGGTAAAACGAGCGGCAATAGAACAAGGTTTTGGGTTTCCCGTGTTGATCGACTTGCAGGAAGCTAACTGGAAGGCATGGGGGAATACCATGTGGCCGACAGTCTACGTGATCGATCAAAGTGGCTACATTCGATTTTGGTGGCAGGGCGAATTGAATTGGAAAGGAGCGACCGTTGACCAAACAATCGAAAAACTTGTCGACGAACTCTTGGCAGAGAACGGGGAGTAAATGTAGCGAGAATCCGAACAAGCCGCCGGACAAGCCGGGCGGGATTTTTAGGGGGCCACTGGTCAATCGAGAGCGTCAGTCGCCGAATGCTCCCGGCTTGTCCGGGAGATCGTTCCGCTTCCTGCTACAACACCGCCGCCCCCCAAACCACTCACCTACAACGCGCTGCCTCGAATGCTCCCGGCTTGTCCGGGA
>JBGTHU010000020.1:0-5768 GCA_041745975.1 Mariniblastus sp. | reverse complement strand
TATTCGGAGTTTGGGTGATTGGAAAACGGCTTGGGATCACATCCATTTTCGCGGCTTCTTGGGGACCCCCATGATCATGACATTTACCTGGCAAGGTTGTGACTCGATCCTGGCCGCTCCCTTGGTGCTGGATCTGGTGCGGTTTACTGAACGAGCCCAGCGAGCGGGGCAGTGCGGTGTCCTTTCATTTTTATCCAGTTTTTTCAAATCACCCCTTGATCAAAACCAACATGACTTCAGCCGCCAGTTCCAGCAGTTACTGGATTGGTCAGTTGAGTTTCATCGTGACTAATTGAAATCGAATGGCGGTCGTCTACTTCAAACGTTATCGCATGCAGATCGATTTGCGGAATCGAGAAATCGAGCCGGGCGAAGTCCCTGCAGCCTATCGCCTGCATGCTTGGCGACGGCGGCTGATCCCGGCCCATGCCGAGGCTAAGTGCAACAGTTTCAAAAACGAGTTGGACGCCCATGTCTTTCCCAGCTTGGCAAATCCCGAGGGCTGCTTGCGGTTGATGCGCGAGATCGAGAGCCGCAGCGGATTTGTCCCTCAGGCCACTTGGTTGCTGACGTGGATCGATCCGAAAACCGGTCGCCGCGAGCATTGTGGTACCGTTCAAGGAATCCACGACCAAGCGGATTTGGGATCGATTCAAAATATCGGTATTGCCGCTCCGCATCGCGGTAAAGGGCTGGGTGGATTGATCATCCGCCATTGCCTGCACGGGTTCCAGCAGGTGGGAGTTAACTTCGTCGTTTTAGAAGTCACTGCCGTAAATCAGGGTGCGATCCGACTGTACGAGAGAATTGGTTTCACAATTCAAAGAATCGTCTACAAAATTGTCGAAGTCCCCACCCCCAAAGATTGATACGAATTATTGATACGAATTATTGATATGAATTATTGATATGAATTATTGATGTGCATTGAAAACCGAACAAACCCGCCGACGCAACACACCACGGCTTCTAGGAAAAAAATTCGCTCTTTGATATCATGAGACATGTGCAAATGCACTTTTTGAATACATCAATCCAGGAAACCAAACCATGCCACTGAGAAATTTAGTCTATTTGGCGATCGCCACTTTGATTTCAGTGGCTTGTTATCAGGTCGTTGCCAAAAATCGGCATGCCAATCTGTTTGCCGAGGCGATCGAAATTATCGAGCGTGAAGCGTTGCATCCGCATTCCTCGGAAGATTTGTTTATCGCCGCGATGAATGGCATGCTCAATGAATTAGATATCCACTCTCAATTCATCCACGGAAGCTCGTTTCGTCAATTCAATGAAGATCTCAAGCAAGAATTCGGCGGGGTCGGAATTCGGTACAGCGTCGATCCGGATAGTAAACGGATTGTGGTTTTGGCTCCGATCCCCAACAGTCCCGCTTTCAGGGCAGGGGTGCAAATTGGTGATGAGATTGTGGCTGTCGATGGTCAGCCTGTCAGTGGCAACGAATCTCAAGTCAACAGCATGATTCGCGGACCGGTCGGTCAGCCGGTCAAGTTGACTCTTCTTCGCCAAGGGGTCTCTGTTGACAAAAAAATGGAACGGGCAATCATCAAAACCGAAACCGTCGGCGGAGATCATCGCTTACCCGATGGCCGCTGGCGTCATTTTATTCAAGAATACCCCCGCATTGGTTACATTCAAATCGATCAATTTGCCGAACGCACCAAAGATGAACTCGAGCAGGCACTGAGGGAGATCCGAGATCAAGTTGACGGGCTGATTCTCGACTTGCGGGACAACACGGGCGGATTGCTGAATTCCGCTGTCGACATCTGTGATTTTTTTATTGACGGTGGCGAACTGATTGTCAGTATTCGACGACGCGACGAAACGTCCAGCGAAATAAGGGCCAAGTCAGAACCAATCGTCTCTACGGATCTGCCACTGGTCGTTTTGATCAACCGCAGTTCGGCCAGTGCCAGCGAAATTGTGGCGGGTTGCCTACAAGACCATGGTCGAGCGATTGTGATCGGCGAACAATCCTACGGAAAAGGAACCGTGCAAAATCTAATTCCCATGCAACGTGGCGTCAGTGCTCTGAAGTTGACCACCTCAAGTTACTGGCGGCCCAGCGGAAAACCGATCGATCGCCGAGACGAATCAACCAAAGAAAATGGCATCTGGGGAGTGCAACCTAACGAAGGGTTTCAAATCAAGTTAACCCCCGAAGAAAAAGTCACCGCCATGCAGTTCCGCAGTCTGCGGGGGTTGGCCGGAATGGTAGGCCCCGATAACGAACATCTGCAACAAGCGTTTGATCGAATGCGGCGGTCATTGGAGAAGATCCAGGCAAATGAAACCGATGCGAATGACTTGCACGAAACCCAGCGGCCTTTTCCCGAAGATGATGAAGTTCCGGAAACGTTGGACAATCGTCAAAAACAAAAGATCGAATCACCCGATACGTCCGCACCCGATCCGTCGTCCACACCCGCCGATGCCGCTCCCCGCTGGGATGAGTTCATCGATCCCACCCTTCAAAAAGCCATCGATTATCTCAAGCCTTTCATCTCACAAGCCGATGTGACATAGTCATCCCTCCCGTTGACATTGGAGGGGGAAAACCGGACAATAATTGACACGAGTTCGGGGATGGCAGTACAAGTCGAAACCAGAAGTGTGTTGCGTCGGCAACATTGTTTGGCCGGCTGCAGCTTTACTTAAATGGCATTTTTTCGACTTGCGAAGCCCACCCTTATGGCCGGCTCTTCGCACCCTAGTTCATACCGGTGAAATGTAACGTTTTTTATTTGCCAACAACTTAATCAATTAATCAATAAGCCATTCAAACGCAAGCCAATAATTAATTCAATGCCTCAAATTTTCGATCCCTTTGCCGCCCGAGATACCTTCACTGTCAACCAGCAGGCGGTGGGAATTTACCGATTGGCCAAACTTCAAGATGCTGGCTTCGGCGACATGGAGCGGCTGCCTTATTCGATTCGCATTTTGCTCGAGTCGGTGCTGCGAAACTGCGATGGCCACACAGTCACCGAAGACGATGTACGTAATTTAGCGGCCTACGATCCGGCGGACCCCGAGAAACTGGAAATCCCCTTCAAGCCGGCCCGCGTTGTGCTGCAAGACTTCACCGGAGTGCCCGCTGTCGTTGACTTGGCGGCGATGCGTGATGCGATGAGCCGTTTGGGCGGAGACGCTCGGAAAATCAACCCGTTGATCCCCGTTGATTTGGTAATCGACCACAGCGTGCAAGTCGACCGATTTGGGAGCTCGGATGCTTTGGCTTTTAATGTTAATCTCGAGTTTCAAAGGAATCGAGAGCGATACGAGTTTCTCCGTTGGGGCCAACAAGCGTTTGATAACTTCCGTGTTGTTCCTCCCAACGTGGGGATCGTTCACCAAGTCAACCTGGAGTTTTTAGCCAAAGGGGTTTTTATCCGACAAGATCAAAACGGCCCGGTGGCGTTGCTGGACACACTCGTTGGTACCGATAGCCATACGACCATGATCAATGGCTTAGGGGTGTTGGGCTGGGGAGTTGGTGGGATCGAGGCCGAAGCGGCCATGTTGGGTCAGCCGATTTATATGCTGCTTCCCAAGGTGGTTGGTTTTGAATTGACCGGGAAATTACCAGCCGGAACGACGGCCACCGATTTGGTATTGACCGTCACTGAAATTTTGCGAGCCGCCAAAGTAGTCGAGTGCTTTGTCGAATTTTTTGGGGAAGGTGTCGCTTCGATGTCGTTGGCCGACCGGGCCACCATCGCCAACATGGCCCCCGAATATGGGGCCACGATGGGATTTTTCCCGGTCGATAGCGTGACACTGGATTACCTCAGCCGCACCGGTCGCACCGATGAAGAAGTTAAATTGGTTGAGACTTATTTGCGAGAGCAGGGGCTGTTCTGGAGTGCATCAAAAACGGTTCCCAATTTCAGCCGGACCTTAAAATTAGACATGGCAACCGTCCAACCTTCCTTGGCCGGTCCCAAGCGACCGCAAGACCGGATTCCACTGGCCAATATGCAACAAGCCTTCCGGCAGTCATTGCAGGCACCCGTCGGTCATGCTGGGTTCGGGCTTACCGACGAGCAACTCTCCCGGACTGGAAAAGTGATCAACAACGGGCATTCATCAGAAATCACCCATGGATCGGTGGTGATCGCTGCAATTACCAGTTGCACCAACACCAGCAATCCGTCAGTGATGGTGGCTGCGGGTGTGTTGGCCCAAAAGGCGGCCGAACGAGGACTGAAGGTTCCCGATTATGTCAAGACCAGCCTCGCGCCCGGATCGCGGGTAGTCACTGATTACTTGGATAAATCTGGCCTGACCCCCGCTTTGGAAAAACTGGGCTTCCATACCGTCGGATACGGATGCACATCCTGTATCGGCAACAGCGGCCCGCTTCCCGAAGCGGTCGCCAATGCCATCACGTCGGCTGAACTGGTCGCATCGAGTGTCCTCAGCGGCAACCGAAATTTTGAAGGGCGAGTCAACCCGCACACCAAGGCTAATTTCTTGGCCAGCCCACCGCTGGTCGTCGCTTATGCCTTGGCCGGTCCGACCGATAGTGACTTGATCAACGATCCCTTGGGGCACGATCCGACCGGCCAACCGGTCTTTCTGAAAGACATTTGGCCTACCCAGGAAGAAGTTGCCCAAGTCATCAACGACTGCATCACTCCCGAACTGTTCCGCAAACAATATTCCAATGCGTTCGATTCCAATGAGACTTGGAACCAAATCGAAACGGGCACCGAGGCGTTGTACGAATGGTCCGAAGAAAGTACGTACATCCAACATCCTCCGTTCTTGGCCGATATGACAGTCAAGCCTCGACCGATTCAACCGATTTCCGGGGCGCGATGCTTGGCGGTGTTGGGTGATTCAGTTACCACCGATCATATCTCTCCCGCCGGGGCAATCGCTCAAGTCAGTCCCGCTGGGGCCTTTCTGAAAGAGAAAGGGGTCGAGCCTCGAGACTTCAACAGTTATGGCTCGCGGCGAGGAAATGACCGAGTGATGGTGAGGGGCACCTTTGCCAATATTCGCATTCGCAATCACTTGGCACCAGGAACCGAAGGGGGGGTGACCATCCATGTTCCCTCCGGGGAGATGATGTCGATCTACGATGCGGCCATTCGCTATCAGCAAGACCAAACACCCTTGGTGATTCTGGCGGGTTCCGAATATGGCACCGGCAGCAGCCGCGACTGGGCCGCCAAAGGTACCATGATGCTGGGCGTGAAAGCGGTAATCGCCACTAGCTTTGAGCGAATTCATCGAAGTAATTTGGTCGGCATGGGGATCTTGCCGCTTGAATTCAGCGATGGAAATACCTGGCAATCGCTGGGACTGTCAGGACACGAGACCTTCGAATTGGTGGGGCTCGACCAGAACCTTCAACCACGGTCAAAAATCACGGTGATCGCCATTGACGCGAATGGTGAAAAAACCGAATTCGCTACCAATGTTCGTGTCGATACTCCTGTCGAAATGGATTATTATCGTAACGGAGGTATCTTACCAACCGTGTTGCGTAATTTGCTGTAATGGAAGCCAGTCGTTTTCAGTTTGACCAAGCCTTCATTGATGGTCAGTGGGAATTCAACCCCGTAATCGAGGTGACCGCCGACGGGTTGATCGCGTCGGTCAAAACTGAAAACGAGATCGCCGACGATCGGGCCGCCGACGATCGGGCCGCCCACGATCGGGCCGGAAATTTTGAAAAAATTTCGGGAATCGCCCTGCCGGGAATGGCTAATCTACACAGCCATGCCTTTCAACGT
>JBGTHU010000019.1:0-9746 GCA_041745975.1 Mariniblastus sp. | reverse complement strand
CAATTGATCGATCAATTGGAATCACAGTTGACGGTCTACCGAGGCGATAGCGAAGTCTCGCTGATTAATCGTTTGGCCTCCCAATCCGAAATCTCAATCGAAACGGATTTGTTCGAACTATTGCAGGTGGCGTTGGAAATTCACCAACAAACCGATGGCGCATTCGATATTACGGCAGATCCGTTGAGCCACATTTGGGGATTCAAGCAGCGCCAATTTGCCTTTCCTGATCCATCAGTTATCGAGTCAGCACGTAAACAGATTGGCAGCGACAAAATTGTTTTGGATTCCCATCTTCGAACCATCCAGTTTACTCACGATCAACTGGCCATAAATCTGGGAGCGATTGGAAAAGGGTATGCGATCGATCGAGTCGCCGGGTTGATGCGCGGTCATGGCTTAGTCGACTTTGTGATCCACGGGGGCCAAAGTAGCGCATTGGCGATTGGCAGCGACAGCGGCAGCGATCACATGGCAAACAATGTATCGAGCAACGGATGGCGGATCGGATTGTCACATCCCGTTTTACCCAACCGAAAATTGTGCGATATCAATTTGCAGAATTCTGCCTTGGCGACCTCCGGAACCGCGCGTCAGGGATTTTATCACCATGGCAAACGTTACGGCCATATTATCGATCCTCGCACGGGTTGGCCCGCCGATAACTTCCTTTCGACGACGGTGATTTGTTCATCTGCCGCCCGCGCTGATGCCCTGGCGACCGCGTTTCATTGCATGTCCTTAGATGAAGTTTCTCAATTTTGTTCCATTCATCCAGATGTCAAGGTGATATTGGTTAATCATTCCAAACCGCATACCGCTGGGCAGGCTGCGATGGCTGGGCAAGATGCCGCGTTGGATAGTCATGATCCTACGGGCAACGCCCCCTTCGGCCTGTTCCGTTTAAGCACGTTTAATTTGGGTGCCAACGACTTGATCCCGCTCGATTAATATTCTTCCGATGGCAGTTGATAAAATCTCCAGTTCGTTTGGAAATCCTTAGGTAACGGTTGTTGCAAAATCAAGGCGCGAACCATTTCGACAGGCAAATTCCCTTGTGTCATAATGAAGTCGTGAAAATCCTGCTCGCCCATTTTCCCCGATTCGACCAATTCCTGTCTTAAATTGCGGAATTGCAAGCCGCCCAGCATATAAGCGGCCTGATAGAGCGGCGGATAAGCGCCTCCGAAAGATCGCCTAACTTCCCCTTCGGCTCCCAGCCGTTCGAATCCAACGTTTTCCACCAAAAAGTCAACGCATTCAATCGGTGTCATCAATCCTAAATGGAAACTCAACGAAAAAACAATTCTGGCACAACGATGAGACCTCCAAACCAAAAATCCGATTCGATCTTCCGCAGTTGCCGGAAATTCTTTCTGGTAGAGCACCATTTCCCAATACAAAGCCCAACCTTCAGTCCAGAAGGGTGTGGAGAACCCCCGACGTTGCGTTTGGTATCGAGCGGTAACGAAGGATTGCAACCCGTGCCCCGGAATCAGTTCATGATGCACGGTCGCTCGCGAGAACGGGATGTTGTTCCCCCGCATGCTTTGCAGCTTGGCATCGTGGCTCATTTGATCCGTGGGGAATCCGACCGACACGACCTCGCCTCCGGTAAAGAAAGGTGTCACCAGTTGCCGCTGTTCCGACATCATTTGCATACGCCAAGTTTCATTGCACAATGGAGGCACGGTCAGCAATTGATGCTCTCTTAAAAAATCAACCGCCTCATCGGATAATTGTCGTACCAGCCAAGGCTGTTCCCCAGGCATTTTATGGAGCGTTTTAACATGCTCAACCGCTTGCTTCCAATCGTCTCCGCAACCCAACTCACGAGATGCGATCAACATTTCTTGACGGCACCAGGCGAGTTCTTGGTAGGCAATTTCGATCAGTTCTTCAGGAGTGTAGGGAATCATTTCCTTCTGCAACTCGGCCAATAAGGCGGCTCGTCCGATCGGACGACCGGAGATCCCACTGGCATCGGTCACTGGCTGCCCGGGCTCAAACCCTTCGGCTGCCAGCAATTGCTGGTGTCTCAATCGATTCTTTAGCAGTTGAAAATCGACCTGTTCAGCGATAGAAAATGACTCGTACGGTAATTGATCGAGAGCCTCCGTCCATTGCTCCACTTGATTTGAGTCTTGCTGGCCACTTGAACGGGATCTGCGGTTCGACCGATCTCGCCCTCGCGAACCGGCTGTTTGATTTTGGTAAGCAGAGATTACGGACGACATCCGATTGGGGGCCGCATCAACAATTTCTTGCAAATCGGGCACATCGTCAACATTGTCCTCTCGCGAGGGACTCCAGGTAGTCGTCCAATCTGCGGACTCGGCCATTATCAGCCTCTGCGGCCAGCGAAGGTTGGGCAAGTCAAAACTACTCAGATCGATTTCGTTATTTATGATTCTGCGACGATTGTTGTCGCCGGATTCAATCTGATTTTCAGTTTCCGACTCCGTCTCCGCCTCTGTTTCTTCGCGGGCCAATTGCCGAAGTAGCCGGCCGTAGTCACGCAGGTTTTTGTCTGCTTCACCGTACGGATGGCTGACCCACCAACGAAACTGGGGATCATAACCTTGATAAAATTCGTACCAAGCCTTCAATATATTTCGGTAATCGTTGACGGCTTGCAGGGTCACTTTGGCATAATCAGCGGGCAATTCAAACACGGCCGTTGGTACTTGTGATATCGTTGGATCAGCATTCGAATTATCAGACTCCGCTGAGTGGTCTTCGGTGACTTGACGTAAACGTTGCGTCATCAGCTCAACCGAAGTCGCTATCACTGCCACACGTCCGGCCGCTGTTGCCGGGTCGATCCGCTCGACGACTTGTCGTCGTTCATGCAACTCAATAATGTCCAATGCAAATGGGAGAAGGGCGCGTGTTTGTCGACACAACATGATCTCATTTTCAAGTTGGGCCTGATGCCGATGAATGTCACGAATCAATCTTTGGTAGGCCAGCAAAGACTCCGAGTCGGAGTCACCTAATTCCAATTTTTGTAAATTTTTAACCCATTCGCTGTAAAAAACTCGAAACCTTGCTTGTCGCGAGGGTGAGAGTTTGAGACTGTAATACCGCTCGAGGATTTGCCGATCCGCTTCGAACCGTTGACGAATGATGGGCAGCGAACTGGTAGTGCTGTTAAACGCGTCTAGCACCATCGCCGTGACATCCGCTTCTTTGACAGCCCCGGCGACCGGATCTTGAGAGGACGGTGACTCTGTTGGCGGCGTCGCGACGCCCTGCCAGACTCCTACCCAAAGTAAACTACAATTCAAAAAAATTGAAAAACAACTCATGACTTACCTAACGTTGATAATTTCCACGCAACCAATCATAAAATAGGAACTGTACAAATAATAATCCAATCGGCAGCAGAAACTGCCCTGCCATGGAGAGTTGGTCGTTAGTAATTTCCGGATTGAATGCAAATAACGACCGTACCAGCAAATTGTTGATGACAAACAGCGGTATGACCACCAACCCCGTTCCAATTAAAAAACCACACCCAATTCTTGGTGAGCTTGACTTGCGTTTCCGGTTAAACATGAAGGCGGGTCGACCAAAAGTCGAGACAGTGGACAGATCGAGTGGACAGATCGAGTGGACAGAGGATGCATCACAAAGGAATCATCCCATTGGAACGATTCTCTTATTTTTTCTTGGCTTTCGACTGGCTCTTTCTCTTTTTCCTTTTGGCGTCTTCCGGGAATTCGCTCCGACGTGGCCGAGGGACGCAGACCAACAACAAGCCCAGGATTAGGCAGGCGGCGGTCAAGCCATAGGCCATTGGATATTCAGTTTGTAAAATTTCCATTGTCAGGAACGAGCCCTTGGTAGTATTTTGAAACTTGCCGGTTTTCGTAGAAACATATTTAAGCTGCGGCACACTGGATGAATGGAACGGCAACCCTCCAAATTTTCATGGTGCTTATTTTAGTCGATGGAAGCTTAATATCAATCATACTTAAATTGACAATGGTGGGTACTTGTTAATTGACTCACTCCCAGCGGGCCCGCTACTTTGGAAAGGTAGCTCAATTGCGGGGAAGCTCTCCCCATTTAATATCAGGAGCTTCGGACTGAGATGGTTGGCGGGTGAATCTGGCCCCGGGGACGACCGTTTCCTCAAAAAAACCACAATTTCGCATGAAGAAAAAATCCTCTCCGGCTCCACCCGCAAAATCTAATCGATGGCCGCCACCTCCGGTGGCATCGACAGAAAAACGAGCATTCAGACATTCATGCCAATTTGCTTGAGTATCACGAACCCAAACATTTCGATGCTCGGCTTGACGCATCAGATGCCCGGTTTGCGGGTTGAAGTTTTCCAAAAAAGAGTGGAATCGCCGCAAATAGGTATCGGTTTGTGGACGGCGGAAACTGGCAATCAACTGCCATTCATTGGCTTCCTTGTCACCAAACCAAGAAGTATAGATCGTACTTCCTTGTCCGTCCGGTTTTACCTCGGTCAAAAAGCGATACGTTCGGCCTGCCTGCCAGGGATAGATTAGATAGCTCTGCCCTCCTGATCCCTCATTGCCAAACTCGCCGGTGTTGACATCGGTTCCCCGGGCCAACAATTCGATTCGTTGGTCTTCTGGGATTGCTCGGGGATCATCCGTTTGAAAGGGGCTCCACACGGAAAACAAGACTCGTCGTTCGGTGTCACTATTGACTTGAATGCCAAAATATCCCTCCGCAAATCCATTGGCCATAAAATAAGAACCGATCGGATCATCGCCTTCAGCCACTCTGATTTCGCTGTAACCGTATTGAACTTCCACACCCCTAGGAATATCGTAAGTCAAATGGACAGATGGACCTCGCCGCCCCCAGTAAAACATATTCCCCTCGTTGGATGCCACGGAAGTCAAATTCAATTCCTCAGTTTCGGAACTGACGAACAAGCTTTCTATTTCGACCGTTGAAGCTGCTGCTGATTGAACTGCTGCTTGCTTTTGAATCTGCATGTCGACCTTTACATAGCCAGCCTTGCCAATCGCTATCTGACCTACATCGACAAGGGAGAGATCACTGTTTGCTACCGTTAATGGAAACTCCTTCCCTTCGATCTTAATCAAAAAATTGACGCCTTCATTTTCCGTCCGAATATTCAGTTTCAGCATCAATTGGCAACTACGATCAACATGGAAGTAGACTGAATAGACATCTCTCGAATCGTTCCAGCGAAGCGTACCATTTCGGCGAAGATTGCCATGGAAGGGATCAGGTTGTGATCGATAAACATTACCGGCCATGGGGATGGTCCACGTTTCTTCCCGGTTCGCTCGCACCGTGGCCCCGAACCAAATCGAAAGTGCCAGACTGAGCAGCGTTCCCCAACGCAGACTGGGAGTCGGGAAAAAAAATGTCGCTTTAAGTGATAAATTGTTGTTTCGCATAAATGTTTTCATCGACCTGAGGAGGCAAAATTTTCAAAATTCTTAAACTGTTTTTTTGTCCAGCCTGCGATAGTTGGGCCTTGCAAGATTTTGGATCAACCCAATTTTTTCGCAGACGGCAAGCGTCATATACGTCACGTCAAGCTCCCACCAGCGATGGCCATGTTGAGCCGAACGAGGGTCCGCATGATGGTTGTTGTGCCACCCCTCGCCATTAGTTAACAACGCAAACAACCAGTTATTTCGACTATCTTCTCGAGTCTCATAATTTTGATATCCCCAAATATGGGATGCGGAATTGATCCCCCACGTCACGTGCCAAGTATAGACGGTTCGCATCACGACCGTCCACAAAAAAAACTGGAATGAAAAATGGAATCGCATGCCAGGCTCGACGAACCAGAACGATAAGCCAATCCCTAACATCAGAAACATTAACGCGTGAATTACATAAATCAACACCCAGTTCACGCCTTTTTGCAACCAGCGGTAATATGGATCACGCATCATGTCTCGACAATATCGATCGTAAGCGGCAGCCGTGCTTAAATCGCGATTGTCAACAAACATCCAGCCCACATGAGCCCAAAAGGGACTGACTCGAGGCGTGTGCGGATCGGGCTGGTGATCCGAGTGTTGATGATGCACCCGATGTACCAACACCCATCTACCAGGAGAATCTTGCAAGCTGCAAACACCCAGCGTCGTTAAGCAATACTCAAACCACTTGGGGCAATCAAATCCCCGATGAGTGAGTAAGCGATGGTACCCCGCACCGATCCCCAGCGAAGTAAAAAAATAATTCCCAATCGGCAAAAACAACAATCCCCACCAACTGAAATAGGGATAAATCGCCAAGGGAATCAACAAATGAAATGCCACCACGGGAATCACGTACTCCCACATTATTCGACTTTGCTTGTTCACGCCTGCTGGTGGTGGGACTTTGACAGCTGGAGCCAGCCGCTCATTAGCAAGATGGAGATCTTTGGCAATTGCATCTTGGGTGGCTCTCGTTTCATCCAAAGAAATGTTTTTTTGTTTTGCAATCTGAACATCCGGAATGGTCTGCGATGTTTTGTTGCCGGTAGTTTTGTCCGGATCAATTTGAGTTGACATAATAATGGCTAGTTGTAGGAAAGCGATTAAATCGGTATGTTTTGGGCAGGAAACCAGCTAATTAATAATATTTTTTTTTGGTGAGGGTATGAATCCCCGGGTCGTTTTACTTGCAAAAAAGAACCAATACGTATTGGGGTTGGATAGTTGACAATCTCCTGTCTCACTGTGCTTTGTCCCCTGAAGTGGTCGGGCCCTCTCAGGGCATGGCCGAAACCAAAGAAAATTGACGACTTTCAAATGGGCCTGCCCTTCTTTTAAGAACATAGCTAAGCACGAGATTTTACCGTTTTTTGTGACTGGCTAACATACCAAACCACTGCGACAAATCGGGATTCGACATGATTTTATTTTTTTGGATGTTTTTTCTCTTTTGTCAGCGACTTTGTTTGGTGGAGCATATTCCTACCAAATTGACGCTTGTCGGACTGCGAAATGCACTCCAAGGACCAAATTCATAGCCTCGACTTCATACCGTTGAAACGTCACAATTTCTGTCCCCAATATGGATTACGCTAAAATCTCTAAGTTGCCAACTGCGACTGCGTTTCTTGATTATTGCCAAAAAATCAATGTGGAAATTCCATTCGAACACGATCTGCTCGCAGGATCCGACTCGCCGCTGGCTGCTCCTTTGGAAACATCAACGCAACGGATAGGCAATCGATTTTGTATTCTTCCAATGGAAGGCTGGGATGGAACGGCTGATGGTCGCCCCACAGAATTGGTTGAACGGCGATGGGAAAATTTTGGCAGAAGTGGAGCCAAATTAATTTGGGGCGGGGAGGCAGTCGCCGTGAGGCCGGATGGTCGAGCCAATCCGCGACAGTTGATGATCAACAATGCCAATCTTTCCGATCTGCAAAACTTACGAAACAAACTGGTATCGGTCCATGGACAGAATTTTGGCCGCACCGATGATCTATCGATCGGATTGCAATTAACTCATTCAGGTCGCTTTGCCAAGCCGTACGATAATAAAACCTTTGTACCTCGCACAGCCTATCGACATCCTTGGTTAGATCGAAAATTCAATGTCGATAGCGAGCAAGCCTGCTTGAGCGATGATGAACTCAAACAGTTGATCGAGGATTTTGTCACCGCTGCCAGGTTTGCCCAACAGGCTGGATTTAACTGGGTCGATATCAAGCATTGCCATGGGTACCTGGGGCATGAATTGCTATCGGGATTTGATCGACTCGGCGAATTTGGAGGCAACTTCCAAAACCGCACTCGATTTCTGCGAGAGATTGTCAGTGGTATCCGTGCCGAAGCAGCTGGTTTGCAGATCGGTGTCAGGTTGAGCCTGTTTGATTTTGTTCCGTTCGTAGGCGCAGAGGATGGGATAGGAGCGCCCGTTTTTGATCCGCAACAATTGGTCGTAAATCCGGTAAAACCGATGCTGGGCAGTTCCGCTTCGGACTTGTTGGATCGGTCTCAGACGGCGAGCCGAGATCAGGCGCCAACATCCTTTTCAACATCGTCCATCTCCAGACAGCACTACCCTTATGCTTTTGGAGGAGACGGCAGTGGTTTAGGAATCGACTTGGCCGAGCCAATCCAATTCTTGGAGCTGTTGGCATCTCTCAATATCGAACTATTGTGCACCACCGCGGGGAGCCCCTACTACGTCCCCCACATTCAACGTCCGGCGATATTCCCTCCGTCCGACGGCTACCTTCCTCCAGAAGATCCACTGTGTGGCGTTGCCCGGCAAATTTCCACCACAGCCGCGTTAAAACGTCGATTCCCGAAGATGATTGTGGTCGGCTCCGGATACTCCTACTTGCAAGAGTGGCTGCCTAACGTTGCCCAGGCTGTTATCCGCAATGGCCAGGCTGATTCGATCGGCTTGGGTAGAATGGTTCTTTCCTATCCCGAACTACCTGCCGACGTGTTAGTTGGCAACGTCACGAAGCGGAAGCATGTTTGCCGTACTTTCAGTGATTGCACCACAGCCCCCCGCAATGGTTTAGTTTCAGGATGCTATCCGTTGGATTCATTTTATAAAAAAAGGCCAGAATATGACAAGCTACGGGAAATTAAAGCGAGCGGTCAATGAAATTGATGATTCGAACGGCGAATCTACCTTCGACCTGTACAAAATCATCCGACCCTTTATGAGCTGGCCTTTCATTTCGCTCGACTTAATAACTTCCCAGTCTCGACTCGAAAGTAGCGTTCCTAAAAAGTCGGGGCGTCCAAAACAGGGTCAACTGCAACCAGCTCCACAATGCTGGGATCGTAATTCGTCGGCGGATCGAACCCCAGGCAAACGGTGATGGTGGCAGCCAAGCTACTGATCCCTAAATCAGTGTGTGCGGACAGCCGCCATTGATGCGATTCCGAGGGGTCATAAATGTAGCAGGGAACAGGGTTGAGCGAGTGACAAGTTTTCGATAGCGGGTTACCCTGTGCGTCGCGTTTTAACTCCCCCTGTTTATCAACCTCATACATTTCGTCGGCATTGCCGTGATCCGCGGTAACGATCAAGATGCCGCCTGTTTTCCGCACCGCATCCATCAATCGCCCAACGCAAAGATCGGTCGTTTCGACCGCAATTTCCACAGCCAACAAATCACCAGTGTGGCCCACCATATCACCATTGGGATAGTTGATCCGAATAAAATCATGCTTGAATTGGCTAATTGAATCGAGAGCCACATCGGTAATTTCAGCTCCCTTCATCCAGGGACGTTGATCGAACGGTAAATTGTCGGACGGGATTTCCACATAATCTTCCAGTTTTTCCGAAAACTTCCCGCTGCGGTTACCGTTGAAAAAGTAAGTCACATGCCCATACTTTTGCGTCTCACTAACGGCCAACTGCCGGATGCCGCTGGCTGCCAGATATTGCCCCAACACACCGTCGATGGCTGGCGGAGCGACCAGGTACTTTTGGGGAATTTTTTGATCGGCATCGTATTGCATGATCCCAGCAAACTTGACATCCGGGATATTCCCTCGATCAATCTTATCTAAATGAGGATCATCGAACGCTCGGGAAATTTCGATGGCTCGATCACCGCGAAAATTGAACAGAATCACACAATCGCCATCAACGATGGGGCCGACCGGTTGCCCATCGCGTACAATGACAAACTCTTTTAGGTATTGATCAATCACTCGGGGTGTTTCGATCCGCAGTGTTTCGATTGCCTGCTTGGCAGAAGAAAAAGCCCGTCCCTGGCCTTTGACGTGTACATCCCA
>JBGTHU010000018.1:0-3678 GCA_041745975.1 Mariniblastus sp. | reverse complement strand
TGATTGATATCAACATGCCACACATTTCCGGATTGGATTTGCTGAAGTCTCGACAACAGTCGGGGCGATTTGGCTTGATTCCTTTCATTGTGCTAAGTGCCAATTCCGATCGGGAAGTTAAACAAGAGGCCTTAAAATTAGGTGCTACCGATTTTCTTGGGAAACCGGTCGATCCCAACGATTTGATTGCAAGGGTACAAAACTCATTGACAATCAAACGACATTTCGACATGTTGTCCAATCAAGCTGAGAAATTGGAACAACAGGTCCGCGAGAGAACCCAAATGCTGGAGCGTTCACGTGAACAAATCATTCACTGCTTGGCCCGTGCGGCGGAGTTTCGCGATAATGAGACTGGGGAGCATGTGATTCGAGTCGGTAAGTTCTCGGCAGTCATCGCAGATGAGTTGGGGTTTGACAACGATTATTGTCGCAAAATTGAGTTGGCCGCTCAATTACACGATGTGGGTAAAATTGGAATTCCTGATTCGATTTTATTGAATCCTGGGAAATTGACCGGCGACGAATTTGCCATTATGAAAACACATTGCAGCTTGGGTACCAATATCATGAAGCCTTTGGCTGATGACGAAGAGGAACATTTTCGTCAACACTCAATCATCGGTGCCTCAATTATCGACGGAATGGATTCTCCCATGTTGCAGATGGCAGTGGAAATCACGCGCAGTCACCATGAAAAATGGGATGGAACGGGTTATCCCCTGGGGCTTGGAGGTGAGAAAATTCCCATTGCGGGTCGGATCGTATGCGTGGCCGATGTGTTCGATGCACTCGCTTCGGAGCGTCCCTACAAACGGAAGTTCTCACTTAAAAAGTGCTTGGAAATCATGATCTCTGAACGTGGCACTCGCTTCGATCCTCGGGTGCTGGATGCGTTTTTCAAGCGGTTACCCCACATTGAGAGAGTCCGCAGAGACTTTCAGGATGGGAGTCGTTTGACTGAAAACAATTCTGCTTGAGGGGTAGGTTGGATGAATCAAGGTCGGCTTTTTCGAGTCGGTGGAGTGCCTGAGCACTTTAACCTTCCCTGGCATTTAGCCATTGAAAATAACGTGCTGGCAGGGGAAAACCTGAGACTACAATTTATCAACTTTACCGGTGGAACCGGCCAGATCCTGAAAGCCCTGGGAGATCGGGAAATCGAGATCGCCTTGGTGCTGACCGAAAGCTGTTTCGCCTACCAGTTGTACAATCCCAACGTGCGGATGGTTAAGGTTTATGTCGAAACCCCGCTCATTTGGGGAATTCATGTCGCAGCCAAAAGTCGGTTGATGAAGGTTGATGAAATTCGCGGTTGTCGCTTTGCGGTCAGTCGGTTTGGGTCCGGGTCTCATTTGATGGCTTTAGTAGACCACCAAATGCGGAATTGGCCGATTGAAATGATTCGATTGGTGGAAGTCGGTGGACTGGAGGCGGCCCGTAAAAGTTTGGCCAAGGGAGAGTCGGATGTGTTCCTGTGGGAACGGTACACTACATCCCAATTGGTTCAATCGAATGAGTTTCGTCGCTTGGATGACCGGAAAGCCCCTTGGCCTGCATTTGTCGCGGCGGTTCACGTCGACACGATTGATTCATCCGGATCGGCGTTGAAGGTAATTTTGGCTCGAATTCAACAATTGGCTAACCAGTGGTTGCAAGCGCCTCACGATGCGGCCTCTCACGTTGCGGCCTCTCACGTTGCGGCCGATTTGATTGCAAGTCGATATCAACTGGAACTTGCTCAAGTCAAACAATGGTTGCAACAGACAGAGTGGAGCCGTGATTTCGAAATACCGTGGGGCGGACTGGAAGCCGTTTGGAATATATTCCAGCAGATCGGAATGGATGGCTTGCGATCCAATCCTGCGAATCCTGTGAATCCGGCGGGGCCAGACACTCCCGACTTCTCAGCCATCGCCTCATCTGAAAAACAATTCATTCGCCAATTCATTCGACAATCGATCTGGCACCAGCTATGAAGGCAACGTGTTTTCACATTCGCAATTCACTATTAAATCTATTAAAGCGAGCGGAAGATAAGAAGTTACTGGGCGGATCGCGCAGCACTGCTTCATACGCGAGTCGCAGTAACCAATCACTTCCATTGGTGGGAAGTTTCTAATTGCCGTTCGCCCAATCAGAATCTTCCAGTCGCTGTCGAGCTTCGGCGGCCCAGGGACTCTTCGGCGCCAATTTCAAGAATTGCTGCCAATGATGTTGCGCTTCGAATTCACGCTCCAATTCATCCAGCAATCTTGCCAAGTGAAAATGGACATCGGGGTAGTCTGAGTGATGGGCCAACGCACCAGTGAAGGCGGAATAGGCCAAGTCAGGTTGTCCTAATTCCGTTAACACGCACCCCAAGCTGGCACGAGCTTCGACAAACGTCTCGTCCAGTTCGATGGCAAGGTAATATCGCTCTCTAGCGCCGGCCAGGTCGTTTGCTTGGTACAATAACTCAGCAACCCGAAAGCAAATATCAGCTGAAGGCCCAAATGCCAGCGACATCGCGCGGTAGACTTCGATGGCCGAATCGATTTGCATCTGATCCTCTAGTTCAGTCGCTAGTTGTAAAAATTCTTCAGGGCTGACCAGGTTGTTTAGGTCGCGGTCCGTTAAGTTTCGGTTTTTTAGAACACGGTCTTCTGCAGCGTGCCCAGAATCCGGCAATTTCGGAATCGCGACTGAATTCCAATGGCTATCATTTTCAAAAGGAGGATGAATGCGAATCGCAGTATGGGCGATGTCGTCTTCGACCTGATCGAAGTTCAATCGCAATTGGCCTCCCGGTTCAACCAGTCCTCGGTCGTTTCGCAACAACACCTCTTTCCCTTCGACGATGATGGAAAGCTGAGCCAGCGGCCGTTGCATGTCGGGATAGAGTTTGGCCAGGCGAGATAATTTTCTTTCGATCGTTTCAGCCGATTCACCTGATTCAATTAATCGGGCAATACGCCGCGCCGACGAAACTTCTTGGAAATCAAAATAGGCCAATTTCTTAATTTGTCGGATTGGATGAATTAAGCCCCGCCGATGCCAACGCCGAATGGTCGCCAATGGTACTGATAACAGATCCGCTAGCATCGCCGCCGTATAAAGTTGGCCGCAGCTAGTTTCCGGTTCAAGTAATCCCAATTCTTGAAAAAACTGAAGTTCGGAAATGATTACAATTGGCTCTTGATCGGCCGATTGGAGAATGGCCTCATCCAATAAATCAAAATCGGATTCGGATTCAAATTCAATTGGGACCTGATCCGCACCCACCACAACCAACGCAACCGTGTCATCGAACCGGTCCGTAACAAAACCGCCACTTTGTTCAACCAACACTTTGGCCTCGCGGCGACTCATGCTTTCCAGTTTTCCAAAAAAGAAAACCTTTAATCCCTTTAAAGAGCGGCAATCAGAAACCGAAACCCCATGTTCATGATTCATATTGCAATCAATTGCTCTTTTCGATGGCAATGATATCCTGACGATGGTTAGGTGAAAATCTTGGTTTGGATTGAGGTTTTACCAAGTCGATCTCAAGATCGATCCCAGGGCGGAATACCGTCAATCGCTCCAAGTCCTGAAACTGCTGTCGGCTGCGTTCGTTAAGACTTTCCGAATCCAAAACGGAATCTAAGGTTGGAGGGATATCAGCCGGTTCAGATCGCGGTCGATCCGGCGGCATCG
>JBGTHU010000017.1:0-5122 GCA_041745975.1 Mariniblastus sp. | reverse complement strand
GGTAAACATCTGAGGTTAGATCGGCAAGAGGGAACGCATCGTGGCGCGCAAGCGCTGTTCACCCCAACACGCGGTGCGTTCCTTCCTGCAGGATCAATCTTACCGTAAAGTTGGATTCTTATCATTATAGCTAAAATTGATATCCTTAAGTTGAGTCCACTTGAGTTAAACTAAGATAATCGCGAAAACTTCGTGAATCCTGTCTTCGCCAATAAACTAACAGCACTCAGTAACATCGCATGAACATAGGTCAGACCTTAATCAATCGGGGCGTGATTTCTCAAGCCCAACTGTCTCAGGCCCAAAATAAATCGGGAGATTTGTTGGACAATCTGATCGATTTGGGCGCCGTTGACCGTGACTCGGCGATGCGGGCTCTGGCAGACGAGATGGGTGTCGAATTTGTCGACCTGCAGCATACAGAAGTCGATCTTTCGTTGATGGGTTTGTTCCCGCAAAAGTTAATTTATCGAGAGCTGTTATTTCCGGTCAGTCGCCACAACGGAAGTATCGTGATTGCGACCGGCGATCCGATGAACTTTTATCCGCTGGATGAAATTAGTGCCATTACTGGGTTGGCGGTCGAACCTCGATTGGCTGACAAATCAGAAATTGCCAAGTTAATCAAGACCCATTTAGGGGTCGGTGGCGAAACGATCGAGGGTTTGATCGAGCAGAAGATCGAGGATGGGGTCGAACTGCTGGAGGACATTGAAACCGACGGTAGTGAGTTGTCGGAACAAGCGCAGGAAGCCAGCGTCGTCCGTTTGGTTAATGAAATCTTGGTCGAAGCGGTCGAGTCGCGAACAAGTGACGTGCATATTGAATCCCAACAAGACGGGATTGTGATCCGTTATCGGATTGATGGGATCTTGTTGACCCAACCCGTCCCTCCGGAGATCAACCATTTTCGTGCCGCGATCATCAGCCGTTTGAAAATTATGGCGCGACTGAACATCGCCGAAAAGCGTTTACCTCAAGACGGACGGATCAAGATCAAAGTCAAGGGCCGAGAGGTGGATGTTCGTGTCTCGGTAATTCCCATGATCCACGGTGAGAGTTTGGTATTGCGTATTTTGGACAAGGGGGCCATGGTTTTCGAGTTGAAAAGCTTGGGGATGTCCAATGATATTTACGATCAATTTCGCAAATTGATTTCCTTGCCACACGGAATTATTTTGGTGACTGGGCCAACGGGTTCGGGAAAGACCACGACGTTGTACAGCTCGCTGATCGAGATCAACGAGCCGTCGACAAAGATCATCACGACGGAGGATCCGGTCGAATATCAACTGGCCGGGATCAACCAGATTCAAGTACAACCGAAAATCGGTTTGACGTTTGCACATTCTTTGCGGAGTATCTTGCGGCATGACCCGGATGTGGTACTGGTCGGGGAGATTCGAGATTTGGAGACCGCTGAGAACGCCATTCAGGCATCCTTGACGGGCCACTTGGTATTCAGCACCTTGCACACCAATGATGCGGCGGGGGCCTTTACGCGGATGGGTGACATGGGCGTTGAACCGTTTTTGGTAGCCAGTACTGTCGAAGCGGTAATGGCTCAACGATTGGTGCGGCGTCTATGTAAGCATTGCAAAAAAGCGGTTGACCCTCATTCGATTGATCTTCCCGACGATTTCCCCAGAGATTTGATTGGCAGTGATCCGATCTATGAACCGGTCGGATGTCGGGAGTGCCGCAACGTGGGATATTCGGGCCGAATGGGTATTTATGAGCTGTTGGTGACTGATGATAATCTGCGTCAATTGGCTCACGATCGGTCGAGTACATGGGAGATAAAAAAAGCGGCGATGGCCGGTGGGATGAAGACCTTGCGAGATGATGGATGGTTGAAGGTGTTGGCCGGTAGCACTTCGATTGAAGACGTGTTGAGAATCACTAAAGGAGACAGGACGGTTTAGCGATGCCCGAATTTGCCTATACAGCCCGAAATATGTCGGGTCAAATTGTCAGTGGATCGATCAGTGCCAATTCGGAACGAGATGTGTTGGCTAATCTGACCGGTCAATCATTGTTCCCAATCAAGGTCACGGCCAGCAAGAAGAGCGGATCCGCAGTTGTTTTTGGTGGTCGCGTCAACGATCAAAAAATCGCGCTTTTCTATGAGCAATTTGCGACTCTAATGGCCAACGGCGTGCCGATGATCCGGTCGTTGCATATCTTAAAAGAGCAGACTTCGACGGTCCCCCTGAAAACGGCGTTGGAAGATGTGATCGCCCGAGTGGAAGAGGGGGAGGGGATTTCCGAAGCGTTTGCCAGGCATCCCAAAATTTTTAGTGAAATCGCGGTCAACATGTCGCGAGCTGGAGCCGAGGGTGGTTTTTTAGAAGACGCCTTGCAGCGGGTTGCTGGATTTACAGAGCAGCAGGCCGAACTGAAGTCGCGAACGGTCGGGGCATTGATTTACCCTGTTGTCTTGGCGTCGATCGGCACGATTGTGGTGACCGTGTTATTGGTATTTTTCGTACCGATGTTTGGAGGTATGTTTGAAAACCTCCGCCGGGGAGGGGAGATGCCTGCCGCCACCGAGTGGTTGTTGTGGTTCAGTGACTTCTTGAAACGTTGGGGAGTGTTGGTATTGATTGCTTTGGCGGGCCTCTACGTCTTCCTGAAATTTCAATTAAACACAACCAAGGGAAAGATCGCTTGGGATCGCTGGAAACTAAAAATACCATTATTTGGCCCAATCTTTTTAAGCTTGGCAGTAGCTCGATTTTGCCGAGTCTTGGGAACTTTGCTGAAAAATGGAGTGCCGATATTGAAAGCGCTGGATATCAGCCGCGAGGCGTCGGGCAATCGAATCTTGTCCAAAGCGATCGAGAAAGCGACTGAAAATATCTCTTCCGGTGAAACGTTGTCGGTCCCATTGAAACGTTCTGGTCACTTTCCCCAAAACGTGACGGAAATGATCAGCGTTGCCGAGGAATCCAATTCCTTGGACGACGTGCTGGTGAACATCTCGGATAGTTTGGAAAAAACTACGATCCGAAAACTGGATATTATGGTTAAATTACTAGAGCCATTGATGTTGTTGATCATGGCTGGAATAATTATGTTTGTAGTGATTGCTTTGCTGATGCCCATCATGAAGATGGGTGCCGCATTGGAATGACGGGGTGAAAATTGACTGAGTTAAAAATCTGATGGGAGAAAATATGAAACGCTTTCGAAATCGTAAAAACAAAGGTTTTACTTTGTTGGAATTAATGTTGGTCATGGCCATTTTGGTGGTCTTGGCTGGATTGACAGGATTTGCGGTGCTAAATATGCAGCGCACCCAGTACGCGCGGGCCGCGGCGGCCGAAATTCGCGTCATCAAAGATGCCTGCATTGCGTTTAAGTTGAACGTGGGGCGATTTCCTTCAAACTTGCAGGAATTGTCAACCCCCCCCAGCGGCATGACTCCGGTTCAATGGGGTGGCCCTTATTTGGAGAAACCTGTCTCCAATGATCCATGGCAACGCCCCTACAATTATTCTGCTGACGATTCGACCGACCGTGTTTTTGTAACTTCGGTCGGACCGGATGGACAACAGGGGACCGCAGACGATATCCCGGGTCCGACGGGGCAATAGGTAACGTGTGACTGATACGAAATTTACCAAGCTGACAATTAACCGAGAGTCGGGTTTCACCTTGATCGAGTTGATTTTGGTGATGGCGATTATCGTGTTGGTCGGCGCTTTGGCGGGGCCTTCAATTGTACAAACTTTTTCCCGTCAGACTTTGGAAAAAGGAGCCGATCGAGTCCGAATCGCGATGGGACAGGCTCGTGTGAATGCCATCCGGACAGGAGACGTGTATGCGGTTTTCGTGTTGGAGGGGGGGGCATGGTTCCAGGTTGCCCCCTTCAGCCAAGCCCAAGCGATGTCGACTGCCGCCTCACAACGCCAAATGTTGGCGGCTCGCCGAGAGCAATCGGAATATGAAGAGGATTTGCTGCCCCCCGGCATTACGTTCTATCGGGGTACGATCGCGGTCGATAATCGCGCTGCGGTAGTACTCGATACCGGAAACGCAGAGGGGCGTTTACGACCGATTTTGTTCTACCCCGATGGGACGTCTCAGGACGCTCGATTGACAATTCAAAATGATAAAGGGAACTTTGTCGAAATTCGCTTGCGTGGGCTGACCGGTATCTCTTCACTCGTTCGCCTCGACCAGCCCCCCGGAATGTAGAGGCGTCAAATGGTGGAAAAATCTGAGAGCAACCGACTCCAAAAGTCGCGATTCCAATCTCGCAGTGGCCTTTCGCTTCTGGAGATTGTGCTGGCAATTGCCATTTTCGGTATGGCAATGATCATTATTACCAACATGTATTTCTTGGGTTATCGCAGTGCCCTACGAGCTCGATTGCTAAGCGATGCCAATATTTTGTGCGATGCGAAAATGGCGGAGTTGGCCAGTGGTGTTATTCCAGCTACGACTGTCAGCGGACAATTGATTGAAGAGCAGAGAGATTGGAGTTATTCTGTGAATGTGCAACCCTCGCTGCAGCCGGGCTTGTTGGTCGCCACAGTCACCGTGACTCAGGCTGACGCAAACGCCGCCATGCCACTTGCCGTCTCGATTGCTCGTTTTTTACCCGATCCCGATTACGAGCCATCCCAATGATGCCAACGCCAAATTTCATAGTCGAAATTGATAAATTGATCGCGTCACCAAGTGCGAATCCTTTGATGCGGGATCGCAATTGGGTGAGAAATGGATACAGTTTGTTGGAAGTTATCCTCGCGTTGGCTCTGACCGTGATTTTGTTGGGCGTGATATCGATGGCGATCCGCACCAATCTACTGACCTTGTCCCAACAGCGAATCCGCATCGAAAGAAAACAGATTGCGCGAGCGGCCTTGGAAATGGTGGGGAACGACTTGCGAGCCGGAATTCAGTTTAAGGCAGAAGATTACGGTGGCCTGGAGAACTTGATGAACACCCAGGAGATGATGGCGGGGATGCTGGGCGAAGAATCCGATGCAACAAGCGATGCCGAAGAAGAGGCTGAACCGTTCTATGACGAAGATGCCGTTTCCTTTCGGCCCGCTTTTTTCGGTGTCAGCAACTCTCTGGTGATCGATGTCAGCCGCTCGCCTCGTCTGGA
>JBGTHU010000016.1:0-5702 GCA_041745975.1 Mariniblastus sp. | reverse complement strand
GACACAGACGTTGCTTGAACTGGTCGCTGCTCAATCCAGCACCGCCGTCTGTCAGATAGTCGTTTTCAAAGATGACTTTAACCGTTGCGCCGTGCCCGTGAGCTTCGTCGCAAACCGCTTTCAAGTCCTGTTCAACGTAATCCCAGTCTCCCCCCATCGCCTTGCCAATGTTGATCACCATATCAATCTCAACCGCTCCATCACGGCAAGCCAGTTCCGTTTCATAGCGCTTCGACTCCGTGCAGGAATTGCCATGAGGAAAGCCAATCACGGCACCGACTTTCACATCGGATCCTTTAAGCCATTCCACGGCTTGCTTGACTGCGTACGGTTTGATGCAAACGGATGCCACGTCGTATTTTGCGGCGAGTTTGCAGCCGGCTTCGAGATCTGCGTCCGTCAGCGTGGGATGCAACAACGAGTGATCAATCATCTTAGCGAGGTCGCTATAGGACAGTTGCATATTCATATTTCAGTTTGCAAGTGGTAATTGCGTTGTTAGTTTGGTTGTAACATTTCACGGATATTCGTCGTCTTTAAAAATCAAAAGCAATCGTAGTCAATCACATTTCACCGAACAAGAGGTGACAACGCCCGTCGAGATTCGATCAGACCTTCTGACACAAGGCTTCGCTAGAACGTTAACGGCAGTCGCTCGGGTTGGCTAGAAATTTCTCACTGATTTCTCGCTCCGTCAAGAAAGGACCGCTTCGGGCAGAGTGCTGATTAACCATCGGCAGTCAAACTTTCAGCCGTGGCGGTCCGTTACCAAGTCGCCTTGATCGGTTTTGCTCCCACATGCTTTAAGCGAATAGAATAGAGTGATTTGCGAGCGGTGATAAACAATGTGCAAAAATCTTCATCGCCAAAACAAACATTGGCTGGGTTCTCCGGCACCACGATCTCATCAATTTTCTTTCCGGTCGAGTCGTAAACGATAACCATATTGCGATCCGTAGTATACAAATTGCCCTTCACATCAACTGCCATGCCATCACTGGCTTGGGGAATCCGAAATAGTCGCTGTCCCAATGATCCATCCTGATTGATTTCATAGCAATCAATCGTGGGGGGGAGTTTGTGGTAAGCTGAATCGGGATGGCTGGCATGCCCTCCCGTATCGGACACATATAGACGTTGCTCGTCAGGGGAAAAATTAATTCCATTGGGCATCGCCAAGTCCTTGATCAAGACATCAATCTTGCCGGTCTGGGGGTCTAGCTTAAACACCCAATGACCTGGCAGTTCCGCTTCGCCCTCGAGTCCCCACGAGGGATCAGTAAACCAGAGCGTGCCGTCGGAGCGGATGGCAATGTCATTGGGCGAATTGAATCGCTGGTTCTCAAAGCGGTCCGCCAGCACCTCCGCAATCCCGGCATCCGACCAGCGGACTACATTCCGCGCCGCATGCTGACAGCTGATTAAGTTGCCGTCCAAGTCAAGAATATTCCCATTCGATTTTTCGGAATTGCGATAGACGCTCAGTCCTTTGTCCGCCGACCACTGCATTAATTTACCATTGGGGATGTCGGAGAAAACCAGCATCTGTGCCTGTGGCAGCCAGACCGGCCCCTCGGTAAACCCCATACCTGTAGCCAGAGTTTGAACTTCGGCTCCTTCGGCGACTACCGTACCAACGGACGTTTCGGGGTCTTGCAGTCGATCGCATGGGGGCAAGTAGGTGCTCAAGCAAGAAAAGCTAACGCTCAAGGTGCCCAAGATAACGGTAGCCAAGCGCGTCATCGAATTAATGATCGGCAACTTTCGTAGTATTTCGTTCAACGATCCCCAACGCGCGCCTGTCGATTCTAAATAACGCAAAACAAATCTCCTTAATTTTTTGCCTTAAGCTTTTGTAGACGTTTACGATTCTTTAATATTGCTCAAATCTTCAATTGTCAGCCAAATTGGAATCACCACCATCGCCACCATCTCGAGTGTCGGGATCAGTGTTCGGGTCTGCCTCTTGCGTGTTGGGGGTGGCGTCGGATTTCAATTTAATACCGGCTTTTTGTCTCAACTGGTTAGCCGCACGAGCGAATAATTTGATCATTTTGTCAGTGAGGATCTCATTGTCTTCCTCTTCTTCGACGACCCCTCGCCCCGGTCGGGTAGTCCGGGCTCGCGAGTTCAGATTCACGATACCGACATCGGAATCTTTCAAGAAATTGTCTAACTCGGCGACAATCGCCGCGACCAGATCTCTATCTTCGGCGATCGAGTAAAGTCCATTTGCCTGAGTTTGGCTACTCGGACCTGGCATCAAGACTTGCTTGGCGGTGAAAGCCAGCGATTTGACTTTGCGTCGAGCGACTTGGAGTTGGTAGATAGGTAAGTCGACCGATATGATTTCGATTGTTGATCGGTTCAAGTTTGGCAATCCGCCGCCCAGACCACCGCCTGGTCTTCCGCCACCAGGTCTTCCGCCACCTGGTCGTCCGCCACCGCCTGGTCGACCATCCTCTTCGCCTCGGCCTCCACCCAGGCCACCCAGGCCACCCAAGCCACCAAGTTCACCCCCCTCACCAAGGCCACCCAGGCCACCAAGTTCTCCCCCTCCTTCGCCCATACCCATGCCACCATCCCCACGACCGCCCCGATCACCACCCCCAGGGTTGCCACCTCCGAACCCCCCTCGCGATCTGGCAGGAACAGCATTCCAATCGACTTTTGTCTGCTCCAGGTCCAAATCTTGAAGCAACATGTTACTGTAGATCAAATCTTGCCGAAAACTCTCCATCGATTCGGCTTCACCCTCGAGACCATCAGCAACAAACTGGACGATCGCCTTGACGGTCGCGTTGCTGGCCTGGCTCAGGTTCAACTTGCCAATCGCTTCCATGGCATCATATCGCAACCAAAAAGGGCGTTTCGGATCGTTCATGATTCCTAGCATCGTCTCCAAGTCGGCTTGGCTCCCCAATCCCGCCATCATTTGCATCGATTGCCGTTGCAACCAGTAGAGCAGATTGGGGTCCAGACTATCGGCTTGTCCAGCGGCGTTTTGGAGCAGAGCAAGTGCGACTTGTTTAATCTGATTTTTCTGCGGAGCGGGAATTTGATTTCCTTCGGCTGCTGCATCAATGATCACATGGCGCAGAATCCCCGACCAAGCTGCGGCCATCAAAGCGGGATCATTGGCTTGGTAAACATTGATCAATTCTACCAGTGCCCCGCCCGAGGGAACCGGCGGTTGGCTGGGACTACGAACCCCCGTCGAGACATCCAGCAATCCCAGTAAAACCACGGCATTGACTCGAGCGGCCGGATGCAATTGTTGATTCTGATAGATTGTTTTCAGATTAGGCAGGCAAATGGTTTCGATAAATCGTTGCCTAGTTTGGTTCGGCACTCGGTTCGATATATAGGCTTTCAAAAAGTCATTGCGCAACGTTCCTAATTCGCCGACATTTTCCAATAGGGTCATTTGAGGAAAAATATATCCTTCGAAATACTTGGCGACTACGGGATCTGTGATGTCGCCACCATCCCGCATGATCTGATCGACATTACGGCGATCTTCATTCAATCGGGAGCGAACATCTCGAAACCGGCGATTGATTTCGGCCTTCTCACTATCTGTCAGCTCTTTGAACCGGGCGGCTTGATCGAGGGTCTTTGCCGGTTGGTCACGGATATCCACCAAAATGGGCTTAAGAGATTCAGAAAAATAATCGTCATTCAGTTTAAGCTCTTGATAGTCTTGAGCTTCAACAGGCAAGCCGTGATGTAGACAAAGGGCGATTGTTAACAGTCCCATCGAGAGCAAGCTGGGGGTCGCGTGGATACGGGTTAGGCAAGTCGGCTTTTTGGATCGCATTATGAAAATATCCATTGTTTGATTGACGTGGCTCATCAAAATTTTTGTTTTTGTTCCCTCGGCCATTTCAGTATCGGTCGGCTGTGACCGGCAAAAAAGCGGGTACTTTATTATTATAGAATACTCTGGCCGAGCCAAAAAAGCCAATCCTCTAAGTTTCGGCAGCCGGGGCAATTCAGATTGCCGTTTCTAAAATAGCGGCAAATTCGTTATATTTATACCAAAGCTGCATCGGTGGCGACATTGGCTTCGACAAAATCAATGAAAAAATGCCTGCCGATTCGCTTCAGACCCGCACCTTTTTCTACCACCGTTCTCTGCCGCATTTCAGATTGGGCAGGGAAACGCGGCAGATCCCCCTTTAACTCACAGCCATTCAACCCACAGCCCTTACCCTCCAGCCCTAACCCTCCAGCCCTAACCCTCCACAACCCCACAGGAAAAACGATGAACCGATTGCATTGGAATAGTTCAGATCATCAGCACGGCCGATTATCCAACCTCACTTTAGCAAACCGCCCTGTAGCAGGCCGAAGGAAACCAAAGTGGGTGCGATTTTGTGTCGGTGCCATGACCGGGATCATGATCATGATCAGCAACACTGCAGCAAGTGCACAAAAGGAATCATTGAAGCCAGCCAGAATTGAGAAAGAGGGGGCGTTCCCCGGACTGGACATTTGGTCGGTTTCTCAGTTTGCCCAGGGTGAAGCGGCCAGGCGGGAAGCTCAGCAGTTGAGAGCCCAACAGCGGGCAGGGCAGCATCAGGCCGGGCCGCCAGCGGCCAAGCAGACCAGCCTGATCGATGTCGACCAGGAACTGGTTGATCAACTGGCGGAACTCCGAAGCAGCCTCGGAGGAGGAATCAGCCCGATTTTAGGGGGTGTTAGGGAAAATCCGCAAGAACTGGAAATCATTTTTGTGGACGAAATCAAGCGATTGGCAAAACAGCAAACGCAACCTCAGGAACGACAGCCCCAGCGGCCCCAAATGTTTCATCAACAAAATAGAGTTTCTGGACAACCCGTTGAGTCTGAAAGAATGCTTCGACCGATTGAAGCCAATCTGCGGGATGAACCACGTCGATCCACGCAAAATCCGGAAACGAAAGCTATTCTCCGTCGATCCGCTCGGCTATTGGAACAAGCCGCGGCAGAATTGGAAGAAGCCAGCCGATTTCGGGATGCGGATCAATTACGCCAACAAGCCGGTCGATTATGGCGAGATGCTCGATAGCTGTGTCGCCCTCCGCAGCTGGAAAATCACCCCTGGAAATCACCCCTGGAAATCACCCCTACAACGGACCGATCCAGAATAACCCCACCAACCTGTCTTGCAGGCTTCCGACAACGTACAATACTATTGATTCGAAAAATCCACTAACTTTCAGTTGGCCGCGATTAAGATCGGATTTAACCAACACCGCAAGACGAATGAAATATTTGACAAAACAACTTTGTCAATCAAACTGAAATGCCATGCCATCCGCCGTCCCTTTCGCATAGGAAAACATTAGCCCATGTCACCTTCATCTGATGGATTCATCAAACGCTTGATTAGCTCTGGCATTGTCACCAAAGAGCAAATCCTCGATGCAGATAATTTAGCCAAACAAACGCACAAACCACTCACCCATTGTTTGGTCCAGCAAGGCTATGCGTCGGAAGAAGAGATTATGAAGTGCCAAGCCGAGCACTTTCGGATGGAATATTACGATTTGGCCCAAATTGATATTCCTGAATCGGTGATTGAACTGATGCCCGAGGCCGTCGCGCGAGAAAACATGGTACTGCCACTGGCCGAGATCGACGGGGGCTTGAAGGTCTTGATGTCCGAACCGGGAGATATCGAAACGATCGAAAAATTAAGATTTATCCTCAATCGT
>JBGTHU010000015.1:0-2284 GCA_041745975.1 Mariniblastus sp. | reverse complement strand
AAGAAGCCGCCGTAAAATACCAATTGCACAAAATGTTGACCGAGTAATCCTTGTCCCGAACACTGGCACCGACATCGGTCAAACCAGCCAATAACGGATCAATCCCCGACGGAATGAAGTTGGCACTAAAACCGCCGGAGACGCCGGCGAAGGCGGCGGCAATGCCCACTAAAGGATGCCGGCCGGCTGCATGGAACATCAAACCGGCCAACGGGATTACCAAAACGTATCCCGCATCCGCTGCGGTGTGGCTGATCACGGCCACAAAAATTACCATTGGGGTCAACAGTGACTTGGGCGTCACGTCCAAAATGGATTTGATAATGGCATTGATAAAACCGGCTTTTTCCGCCACGCCAACTCCCAACAAAGCAACCAGCACCAATCCCAGCGGAGGGAAAGTCACAAACTCCTTAACCATGTTGCTCAACAATTTTGCGATCTGAGGAAGGCTGAGCATGTTGACGATGGAAATCGGGGTCTCTTTTCCAGCCGCTAAACCCCGAGGGTCAATTTCTTGGAATTCAACTTCCGACAAAATTCGAGACAGAACCCAGACAATCAAAATCCCAATCATGAACAACACCACCGGATCGGGCAGTTTGTTCCCCAGCCACTCAATACCATCAAGAAAACGCACCAGCAGATTTCGTTTTTGACTGCCAATCGGTGGGTGGGGTGGGGACGGTGGTGTCTGAGACATCGATACCTCGGCAGGTTAAGTCAAATCCAGGGCAACAAACAAAAATATCCTGTCAGGAGCGGCAGATAAAAATTTACTCGTCAAAAACGCGACTCGGAAATACGCGGCTAAAAAAACGTAGCTAAACAATACGCGGCTAATTTTGTGACGGTAAACGTGTATCCGCTGATCGGCCCAACGTCTTGAATTTTAACTTGATCAGCGTCCGATCATAGCCCCCATGCAATCGATATCCCTTACGAAACATTTTTTTCTTCTTCCTAAACAGATTTTGTATCTGGCACTGACGATCGAGCATCCAGCAACGCACTCAACGCACTTAAAGCACCTATTTCAAAGTAAATTCGACTGCTCAGTTCGATTCACCAATTTCACCAATGATTCCCAAGCCTATATTCAAAAGCACTTTGGTTTTGGTACAATGGGGCAACCGACAAATAGTTTGATTCCAGAAATGAATGTTTGAGAATTCCGTCTCCATCAGATGGTATCAATGTTTTCTTGCGTCAGCTCAAATAGGTGTTTAATAGGCGTTTAACAAAAAATCTATCTTTCAGTTGCTCGCTTTATGAGAAGTGCCTCATGATGGAGGAACGAGTTGATTTTTCGATGCGGAGGTGGTTGTACTGCTGGTGCGGGCCATAGTCTTCAAAACTATTGGATCGTATGGAGATCATGCGATCGGTGGGTTCGATTCCCATGCACCTCCGCCATTTTTTATGGCCTTTAGCGACTATTAGGCAGGGGCAAGGGTGAAATCTCGACAGACACCTGCCGTGGCGGCAGGTGTCTGTTTGTCTGTTGATGATTTAAGTAACGTCAAGGCGTTTTTCGCCGGCGATTTGTCTGCGGTGTGATAATCTGGAAGCTGACGAATACCGACGATCCATTTAGCGTCGCAGGAAATCACTTCGCTATCAATTGAACACAAAAACAAAGACCCATACAGGATCAGATGGAATTAGGATACGTAATTATCTATGTTGAAAACGTCGCGGCGACAGTTGCGTTCTACCAACAAGCCTTTTGCTTGCCAATTCGTTTCATTCACGAAGGTGGAGATTACACCGAACTGGAAACCGGCCAAACGGTTCTCGCTTTCGCTTCCATGGGTTTGGCAGCAACAAACTTTCCCGGCGGCTGTCAGAATCTGGCAGAAATGGAACAGCCAGCTGGCATGGAAATCGCCTTGGTGACAACCGAGCTCCCCTCGACGATCGCTGCTGCGGTGGAAGCGGGGGCCAAGGTACTCAGTCCGCCAGTTACCAAACCGTGGGGTCAGACGGTAGCGTTCCTTCGAGCTCCCGAAGGAACGCTGATCGAACTCTGCACGCCCATCGCCGCGACGCTTGAGAAGGTTGACGGCTCCGATAACGACACCGCATCGGATAACGACAATCCCTTTCCTCATTTGAACCACATTAATTTCCTGGGCTATTGTTCCGTTTCTCCCCTGAACCGTCCAGCGGCAGAACGATCTAATCAGTTCAATCAGCGACAATTGGAAATTGGCCGGGGGGTAATTTTTGAATACTCGGGCCAGCGAAATATAGGCCAGCGATTTAGAAACGCATTTGGTCA
>JBGTHU010000014.1:0-3843 GCA_041745975.1 Mariniblastus sp. | reverse complement strand
AATCATCACGGCTCGTTTACGTGGAGCCTTGATGGAGGCGTTGCATTCGGGGCTATCGACATCGCAGATCAACAACATTGTCAAACGGCAACTTGCCGAGCTGAGCGATTCCGTGTCTACCATTTCATCCACTGTTTCATTAGATAATTCCTTGGGAGATGGTTGATTCGACAAGGGCCTCCGATTGAGCACCGACTTAACAACGGCTCGTTAAACAATATTTGTATTCTTCCAGTCAGCTTTTGGCCATTTTCTTAAAAGTTTACCCATTTAAAAATCGAGGCAACTAATGAATTTCAACGCTCCTGGTGACGTAGTTACCGTTGATCGCCTGTCGGTATCTTTTCCGGGTTGTGACGCCCTGAAGCAAGTATCGCTGTCGGTACCAGCCGGATCAATTTTCGCTCTGTTAGGGGAGAACGGCGCGGGCAAGACGACTTTGATACGCGTCTTAACCGGTTTTTTGACTCCTCAGCAAGGATCATGCCAGGTGGTTGGATTCAATCCCGTCAAGGATGCCTTGCAAATTCGCGGACGTATTGGTTACGTATCCGATGCACCGGCGTTGTACGACTGGATGCGGGTTGATGAAATCGGTTGGTTTACCGCTTCCTTTTATGAGGCTGGATTCATCGAGCGTTATCGTGAATTGATTCGCCATTATCAGCTTCCCGAATCGCGAAAAATCAAGGTGCTGAGCAAAGGCCAGCGAGCCAAGGTGGCACTTTCGTTGGCTTTGGCCCATGATCCGGCACTGTTGATTTTAGATGAGCCCACATCGGGGTTAGATCCCTTGGTGCGTCGCGAGTTTTTGGAGAGCATGCTGGATCGGGCCGCCACGGGACGGACCGTTTTGCTATCCAGCCACCAGATCGCCGAAGTCGAGCGAGTGGCAGATGAGATTGCGATCTTGCATCAAGGGAGTATTTGCTTGGAAGGTTCTTTGAATCAACTGCGGCAGGATACCCAGGACGTGGTGGTGACGCTGTTCGATTCGTTGATTCGCTTGCCCGAATTGCCTGAGTCAGCTCGCATCATGACACAAGCATTTGATGGATGTCAGTGCCGGATGGTAGTCCAGCATTTTGACGACGAGGCGGCGGACGTATTACGTCAGAGTCCCTATGTTAAGTCAGTACAATACCGCAATGCGAATTTGGAAGAGATTTTCACAGCCAGCGTTCAGCAAGCGTCTCACCGAAAGCAAAATGTCTCGCCTCGCTATCCAGCTGAAATGGCGATGAGATCGATCTGAGCTTGGCTGAATCAAATTCAAGAATTAAATCCAGACCCAACCAGTCGTTTGAGTAAAAGTTCGTAAAACAGACTGATCAACACCGAATGAAAATAGGAAACTAACATGTCACTGGGGACGATTTCACCTGTTGGGCGTTTGAGCCCCGCGGCCAAACGGCAGTTGCTACTTAAAGAACTCCGACAACTGGCGCCATTGGCGGGCTTGCTGTTGATCTTGTTGATCGGCGGAGGGATCATGGTATCGTTCATGGACTTGCTCTCGTTTAAGATGCTCAATTTGTCCGCTTCTGCATTCTTGGCAGTCTTTCTGATTAACTTTCCCAGCTTGTTCGCCGTCGGGGTGGGAGGCGTTTTGGTTGGAGTCGAAAAGGATAAGAGAACGATTGGTTGGTTGTCCAGTTTGCCTATATCAAGTTTGAGTTTGATCAATGCTAAATTGCTGGCAGGATTGATCGGGCTGATAACAACTTGGGTAATTTTTGCTCCTATCAGTTGGGTATTCAGTCACGAAGTCGCTATGAGATTGGACTGGGGAAGCTTTACGGTTTCTTTGGTCTATTCGTTGTTTTTGCTTCTGGCGGGTTTAGCGATATCTTGGCGAATGAAAAATTCGACACTTTACTTGGTTGCTCTAATCCCAATCGCTTTGACTCCATTCATTTTTGCTGGCGCTCTAACAGAAGTCTATTCGCTAATTGAACCTGCTGGGAAAGTACCGGGTGACACCGACTACATGCGGTTCATTTTCTTACTCATCACACTTTTCTTGGGTGGGGTTTTGTTTTGGCAATTAAACTATTGGTTCGGAATTCGCTGTCTTGCTCCGCAAATAGTAAGTTCTGCCTCTACCAATCAATCGCTGGCGTCGAAAACGGACACCAATCGCAGGAGTTACTTTGAGACCGGTTTGGCACAACCAATGTCGGCGTTGACTTGGCAAGTGGCAAAACAGGCTCGGCTACCGTTGCTATTATTTAGCGGAATGACAATCACAGGCATGCTGTTGTCGCTTCTTGGCGATCTGCCTTTGGGAGGTTTATCCATTCGAGTTCTTTCTGAGGGTGCAAACCCTTTTGGTTTCTTGGGTTTTGCTTTGGTCGGATTGGGAGCTGGTTGGCTTGGTGTCATCGTGTTTGGTTTAGATGGAAAGAATGACCAAATTCGGTTCTTGGCCGATCGTGGCGTTTCGAAAAGTAAGATCTTTGTCAGCCGATTGTTGCTGCCTTTAGCGATTATGTTGGGATTGGTGCTCGTACAAGTATCGTTGTTTTTCGTAATTGGTTCACCGTTGGCCGCCTCAAGACTGTCGCCTCCATCTGGCCAACTGCTTTTTCCACTGTTGGCAACAATGACAATTAGTTTTTTGACCGGAGTGTGGTCGGGCCAGTTTTTTAAGAACCTCGTGTTAGCTTTTTTGGGAACGCCGGTTCTTACTGCTTCCGTTTTTCTGTTGGGTTTTTCCTTGATCGCAATTGGCATGGTAGATCCTGTTGTCGCGATCCTGTGCTTGGCCGCGCCATTGGTATCGACGTATTGGTTAACATACGCCTGGGCAGAACGAAATACTAACTGGAAATTTATCGCTCAACATGTTGGATGGATGTTGTTTCTTCTGGTTACTCTGATCTCTATTCCTATCGTGACTGATATTTGGCGACATCCCCTGGCAAACACCTCAACGTTAGCAGAAATTGAAGAAGCGGGGACAAGATTTCGGAATTACGGTAAAGATTACTTTTTTCAATTGCGACGAGATTCAGTTGTTTACCAGGGCGATTTGGATCGTTCAAAGCCCTTGAGCGAAAAGATAGAAGACATTAGAAAAGATCCTAGTTTCCGCGGTGACCAAGCCTTAATAGAAAATCAAATTGCCGAGTTGGTGGCAGGATATGATTGGCGTTTCGAAATCTTTCAAGACTTGGATTTCTTTGACGACTTGCAATTGAATCCACTCGACGCTTTCAACGTGAGAACCAACGATCAAAAGTTACTTTTAGCTCGCTGCCAATTGGTTCGTCTATCGATGCAAGAAGGCGCCATCAATGACTGGGATCTGAAGCAATATCCCAGAATGTTATTGCAACTGGTAGCTTTTGCGAAGGTATTTCGCAAGAGCCCAAGTTTACAAGACCAAGACGCTGCCGATCGTTTAGAAATTTTCTTAATTCAAGAATTACTTCATGTGGAAGGCATGGGGGTGCTGGAAAAAAATGTCCGATTGGAGATCGCTGAATATTTGGCTGATAAAGAATCCCGCCGTGAGGCGAGGCTGAGAGCTGTTGCATTGGCTTGGATTCAAGTTCAAAATGCAGCGACTGAGGGCAGTGGAAGGAACATGTTGAATATGCATTACCTCCCGATAGCTGGCTTGACCGCTTTCGAAATTTTTACAGGAAAGAAGATAAAAAGAGCTGCCTCGATAGTCGCTGGCGATTTGTGGGCGTTGGCAAAAGCTAATACGGATGCTGAAAAACGAAAATCTCTCGATTCGATCGCCGAAACGTGGAAGATCGACCGAGAATTGTTTTCTAATGGAATTGACGGATATCCCATTCGGCTGGAGAACGTTGAGCAACTCTCTCAGAT
>JBGTHU010000013.1:0-5479 GCA_041745975.1 Mariniblastus sp. | reverse complement strand
AGTTTGTTGTACAATGTTTTCAGGCTGACTCCCAATTGTTGAGCTGTCGCTGTTTTATTGCCATTGAAGCGTTCCAATGTGGCATAGATGGTTTGCATTTCCAAATCTCTCAAGGACATTGTGGAAGCGGCTGCGATGGATGGTACCTGGGATTGCGACTTCAAATAGCTGGGTAGATCTTCTGTTGAAATTGGCATTCGATTAGCCAGAATCGAAGCGTGCTCAATCACGTTGGCCAATTCCCGGATATTTCCGGCCCAATGATGAGACTGCAGCGTCTTGATGGCTCCTGAGTCAAAGAAGCGGGGTAGTGATCGCAGTTCACAGCTAACCCCCGCACGTTTCTTGGCCAACAGATGTTGTGCCAGTTGGGGGATATCTTCGGTTCGTTCCCGCAGTGGCGGCAGATGGACTTCAAAAGTGTTGATTCGATAGAGCAGGTCCTGGCGGAAGTCGCCGGCTTCGACCATCTTGCTCAAGTCACGATGGGTGGCACAAACGATTCTCACATCGACTTGAAAGGGTTGGCTTTCACCGACTCGACGAATTTCGCCGCTCTCCAAAACTCTCAACAGGGTCGATTGCGTCGCTCTGGGGAGTTCGCCGATTTCGTCCAAGAACAAGGTGCCACCGTGAGCGACTTCAAACAAGCCCTTGCGATGATCATCGGCACCTGTAAAGGCTCCTTTGCGATGGCCAAACAATTCGCTTTCAATTAAGTTTTCCGGTAACGCACCGCAATTAATCGCCACAAACGGTTTGCTGGATCGCCTGCTATTTTCATGGACTGACCGAGCGGCCAGCTCTTTCCCGGTGCCGGTTTCCCCTCGAATCAGTACGGTTGAATCAGAAGGTGCTACTTTTTCGATCAAAGCACGGACTCGCTGCATGCTGCGATGATCGCCGATCATATTCGGCTGGCCTTCGATTCGCTGCAGCCTTAGCTTAAGGGCTTGGATTTGATTGTTCAGTTCCCGACGATCGGCAACTTGTTGCAGCAAGCTGCGAATCTCCATCAACTTACAAGGCTTTTGCAAATACTCAAAGGCCCCTAATCGTAAGGCCGAAATGGCTGAATCGGTGGATGCTTTTCCGGTCAGCACGATTGCTTCGATAGTTGGCGAAATTTGCTTGGCCCGCTCGATGACCTGAATACCATTCAAGCCCGGCATATCCAAATCAACAATCAGGCAATCGAAATCTTCTTGCTCCAAAGCGGTGAGGGCTGCGGTTCCATCGGGACAGACGGTCACCCCGTGCCCCATTCGGGGGATTTCCGCAGCAATCAGTTCTTGCAAATGGATTTCGTCGTCAGCGAACAGTACCTTTAAGCTTGTGTTTTTCTGCATCTTAGGCTGCGACGCTTTCAGTTGATTGGAGTTCATTTTTCACCAAAGGAAGGGTAACAAAAAAAGTAGATCCGCAACCGGGGCCATCGCTATGAGCGGCGATTTGGCCTCCGTGGTCGGCAATAATTTGGTAGGTAATTGACAGGCCCAACCCCGTTCCTTGACCGTCGCGTCGGCGAGTGAAAAAGGGTTCAAATAGGTGAGTTTTGACTTCGTCGGTCATGCCACACCCATCGTCTTGAACCTGCAACACTGCGGATTGGTCATCTTGTGAGCGGGTCAACGAAACCTCCACAATACCGCCCGGTTCGACGCTGCCCAAGGCATTAGTGATTAAATTCAACACGACCTGTTTCATTTCTTGACCATTGCAAATGCACTCGACAGGAACATCCGCATAAAAGTGAATATTGCGGTCGCGATACTTACTCAATGGTCGCACCATCTCAATGACTGCCGCGATGATATCATTGAGGTCATGGGGAATTTTTTGTACATCTCCCATGCGTGAAAAATCAAGCAAGCCTGCGGTAATCCCCTTACAACGAAAAGCTTCGTCCTGAATCCGACGAAGATTTTTTAGCATCTCGGCAATCTCTTGAGGATGTTCTTGATCGGAGAGAATTCCGCTGTCGGCCAGCGCATCGATCAATCGCATCTCCAAAGATTCGGCTGACCAGGCGATGGTGGCCAGCGGATTATTAATTTCATGAGCGACACCCGCTGCCAAGAATCCGACGCTGGCCATTTTTTCGCTGCGAACAACTTCCTTGGTTCGAATTTGAACTTGCTGGTTCAAATCTGATTCAATCCGCTGGAAATTCTCCGTCATGGCATTCAAGGCCGCCGCCAATTCGGCGACTTCATCGTTGGTATCCAGTTCAATTCGATATCCATAGTTTCCTTGAGCGACTTCGCGAGATCCGGCAATCAGACCTTCCAGAGGGCGCGCGATTCGGTTTCGAAACCCCCAGATTAAATAAGCAATTGTAACGATGGCTACGATCCCGAAGATCGAACTGACGGTTACTAGCGTGCCGTACTCCCGCTTGGCTTTCCGGCTAAATCGTTCCATGCGAGTTTGCATCAGAATCGGAAGTTTCGTTGTCAATGTCTGCAGATTCGCCAACTCACTTTCTAAAGGATCGAAGAGTTGTTTTTTCTGAAAGGTTTCCGGTGGCCCACCAGGCTCCTCTGTCAAGGTGCGAATCTGTTTTAGACCATGGCGAAATTGCTCAACTAAATCTTTTTCCTCGTCATTCTCAACGGGGCCGAAATCTCCTGTCTGGTTATCGTTGACCGCGGTTTCGAATTGATCCAGCAATTGTTCCACATGATGCAAACGAGATTGCACTGAAAGGCGAATGAAGGCTTGTCGATAAGGATTGGATTCAAGATGTTGGCCTGATTGGTTCAACTGCCAAAGCTCCGAGCGAAGTTCGCTGACTTGTTGCCCCAGTGAAGCGACCATCGGGGATTCCTCACTCTGTTCGCTGATCCGGCGAGTCAAGTCGCGGAATTTGAGCAAGCCATGTAAACTACCAAAGAACAAAACGATCATAATGATCATCAGCGTGGCAACGCCGACATACATTTGTGATCGTATTCGTTTGGGCGAAAACATCGTTCAATTCCTGAAATTTTAGACGCACCTACCGCTGCTATCGAAATCCGTTTCGACAGCGATGTGTGGAAAAATTACAGGGTCTCCGCAGTTCAATCAATGGCAAGTTGGCAAATGATAGCAATCCCTTTGTCCGCCTTGCCGGGGCGACGCGAATGCGATCAAACCACACGAATGGTGGTGGTACCGCGATGTGTGAATCCATAGCGATCCGTGGTTTCAACCGCGACACGATGCACACCGACGGATAGTTCATCTGGCAATTTGGCTTGCCATAAATGCTGGCAAATTGCCGGCGCCGCCAAAGAGCGATAAGGATCAGTCAAATCTGCATCTCGCTGAACCAATTCTACGTAGACCGGGTCTTGAACCAAAACTTGTTCCATCGGCAACCAATTATCGCCATTTCCGACTTTCATTTGCACCGACGACTGGGAACAGCCATTGAAAATGTTGGCGAAAACCTTCGTGTTGACCACATCGCTGCTGGTGATTTGTTGAGGAACTGCAATTCGCATCTGATGACTGCGCGGTTTTCCAATCGCGGAGTATCCATCGATCTTGTAGCCATTGTTGTCGAATTCAACTTCCAGATAGCCTCGCGGAGAGCCATCCATCATGGTTGCATGAGGAATCCCATTGATATCGGGAGCACCTCGGAACCAACTGCCGCACAGCGTCCCGGTGATGATATGATGAAATGGATTTTCACCGTGCCAGCCATCTTCCGCACCGTAAAACAGGTTCGCATGCCAATGTAGATGAGCCGAAAAGGAGAGCAAATTACCGCGGTCTTTTAGAATCTCAAACAGTTCTGCGCGATCTCCCGTTTCGATCGAAGCTGAAGAATTTCCGGGCGGTTTCAATGGGATATGCATCAACAACACGACCAATTTATCCTTGGGGACATGAGCCAAATCATTTTTGATAAATTCCAATTGCCGGGCTCCAAAGAAACCTCGATAGCTACCTCGATTGATTCCTTGCTGTGGGTTGGCACCTGTCCAGTCGATATTATTGAGCACCAGAAAGTGAACCGGCCCCCAATCAAACGCGTAATAGGTCGCACCGAAGACTCGCTTAAAGGTATCGTACGCATGCTGGTTGTCCAAGGCATCAAATTCCAAGTCATGATTACCTAATACATTGTGCCAAGGAATTCCAATTAATCCCATGGTTTGGTTTAAGTCATCGAACAGACTCAAGTTGTCAAACATGATGTCACCCAAGCTCACACCAAAAGCGGCGTTGGTGCCTTCCAAATGGGGAACGACGGTTCGCGCCAAGTAATCGATTTCACGTAAATCGCGAGGCTGAGGATCGCCGCAAATCAAAGCACTGAATTGATCGGGTTCCTCCTGGGGAGTCAAACCAAAATCGATTGATTTGGGAAGTTGGCCGGTTGCCGGCAAGCCTCCGTAACGTAGTGGAGGCGATCCGTTTGGTCGGTGGAGATAGCTAAACTGGGGTAGATTATGCTGGTTCAAATCCACTCGCCAGCCTCGCGGTTTGATCACAAACAGGGTGTCAACATGTTCGTCGACCGGTAACTCCCAGCCTCCATTGGCATCGGTCAGCACGACCTCTTTTCCATTGGAGACCGCGACATCTGGGACCCCCGGGTTCGCGGCAGACGGCTTTCCCGAACCATCTTGGTTGTGAAAAACGCGACCTCGGGCCACGTCAATGACGGATTGGCCTGATGATTCTCCCGCTCCCCAGGATTTGACAGGGAGGTAGAGTGCGGCACCCACACCCGCGGCAAGTTGTCCAAAGTGCCGACGACTTAAATCGGAACGGTTGTTTTTTGGGTTTGTATTGAAGGGTTGCGAATCAGACTGGAAAGGCGAGTTTGGTTGGTGATTATTCATAGCGCTTTCTTTTCTGCAGGAAAATAATTATATTTAGTTACCGAGTAAATCGTCGATCATACCAACTACAGCGTCTCTGAAAACCCTTAGAATGTTAAGCTCCGGTTAATTATGAGACCGGACGCAGCAATGCAAGCCAGCATACCAACGACCAAAACGGAATTCCCTTGACTCAAAACGTTTATCAATTTCCAGACCCCAATTCGCTCGCCCGTTCCTTCGCACTGCGATTCAATGATTGGATCAATCAGTCACTGCAGTCTCGACCGTTTCTCACGGTGGCGTTGTCGGGAGGGAGCACGCCTTTAAAACTATTTCAAATTTGGGCAGATGAATATCGTACTCGACTTGACTGGAGCCGCATTCATTTTTTTTGGGGAGACGAGCGATGTGTGCCGCACGAGAGTCCGGAGAGTAATTTCGGTGAAGCCAAGCGAATTTGGCTCAGCCACGTCGATATCCCGGCGGATAATATTCATTCCGTGGATGGGGACGCCGATCCCAATCAAGAAGCCATCCGCTACCAATCAGAGATCCGTCATTGGGTTACGGACGTCGACGGCGTTCCCCAGTTCGATTTGATTATGCTAGGCATGGGGTCGGATGGACATACTGCTTCGATTTTCCCCCACCAA
>JBGTHU010000012.1:0-5369 GCA_041745975.1 Mariniblastus sp. | reverse complement strand
GGCTGAAAACACTTTTGCTGTAGGCTTGTACTTGTCGCAAATTGACTCGACTGACGACCGGCATCCGCCGACTCATGCTTTTCAAAACTACCCAAGATTCCTGGCTCAATCCAAAAACAATCAACCCTTCTACGTCGATTGCTTGAACGTGACGCTCGAGTTCTTTGGTAAATCGAAACATTCCCCAGGGGCCACTCCAACGGCGAGGGAAACGGATAACCGGGATTTCGCAATATTGAAATTGCAGCGGCCACTCTTTGCACCATTGGATAGTCAGCACTTGAACCGAGTGCCCCGCATCGATGAGTGCTTGGGCCAAATCCGCCACTTCAGTTTCTTCAGTGTCGCAATAAGGCCAAAATCGACGACAAAAAATAGCCAAACGCATCTTAACTCAGTAAAAAAAATTGTTACCGCTCAACCGCCAGATCAGCAGGCTCTAAACAAGCCAAAAAAGGCAAGTTGCGATACTCGTCATTATAATCCAGCCCATAGCCGACGACAAATTCATCCGGAATGTCGAATGCAATATACTCGGGGCGATAATCGACTTCTTGTTTTCCGGTCTTTAAGAGCAATACAGCGGATTGGAGACTGGTTGGGCCCAAGTCCCGCATCAAACCAACGACTTCAGTAAGCGTGTGTCCCGTATCGAAAATGTCATCGATCAACAAGACGTCTCGTCCAGTGATATCCAGCATCATTTCCGAGTTCAACGTCAAGGCGCCTCGCTGGGTGCCGGAATAACTGTTGGTATAAACCACCCCGACCCTCAGCGGCATTTCCAATTTGCGAATCAAATCCGCCATCAAAACGATACTGCCCGTCAAGACACCGACAATTGTCAATGGACGATTTTCATAATTAGCATTGATCCCAGCTGCCAGTCTTTCAACGCCTTGATTCAGTTCTTTTTCGGAAAGTAGTGTTCTCATATTAAAGCAAAATTTACGTTTGATCGACTGGCGGATTTAACGCAATTCTATTTTTCAAAACGATCCTGTCAATCAGACAATCAAGCAATCGATTCCGCTGCTCAAAAAAACCATTAGAATATGGATACAACCAATAGCAGCAAAACTAAAAAAAGAGTCATTACATAAGGAGTCTTTTGTTGAGCCCCAACAACCAAAATCGAAATCTCAATCTCTATTTGATCGGTTACCGTGGTTGCGGCAAGTCGACATTGGCACCCCTTGTCGCGGCAGGATTGGGATGGATTCCAAGAGACTCAGATCATATTATTCAAGCCAATGCCAATCAAACCATCGCCGAGATTTTTGCTCATTGGGGAGAGCCCGAATTTAGAAAACTTGAATCGCGAACGATAGCGGAGATATCTCAATCCAGACAACAAGTGGTTGCCATGGGAGGGGGAGCCATTTTAGCCGCTGAAAATCGTGATCGTCTGCGGCAAACCGGAAAGACTGTTTGGCTGAAGGCACCTGCCGAACTACTGTGGCAAAGAATCAATCAAGACCCTGCCAGCTCTCATCAACGACCGAACTTGACCAACCAAGATGGGCTCTCGGAAATCAACGAATTGCTCTTAAAGCGAGAACCTCTCTACCAGCAAACTTCCGATTGGTCGATCGAAATCGAAGGACGAACAGTCGAAACTGTCTCTGATTTGATCGTTCAGTGGTGGCTCGACGGCTCCCGAACAACAAACGACTAAACATTGGCCAACAGGGATGCGCTGCTAGCATCCGCAGGTAGGAGCGGATTGCGAATTTTTTTGGACTGGCATCGATAGCTGATCGGTCTTAAACTCCACCTTGATTTCCTAAAATAAATGTTCCTCAGCATTTTTTAAGTAAGGAACCGCAATACTGATTTCGAGTTCATTATTTTGTGAAAAATTGCCTTTAACATGTTCGGACGAAAAATTCATTCTGAATCTCAGCCCAAGCATTCTTGCTATTTAAACTTGCTATCGTTTTTCGTGGTGATGGTGTTAATTTGTAATCTTGGATGTGTGCAGCGGAGAATGATTGTCCGCAGCCAACCAGAGGGTGCTCGTGTCACCATCGACAACCAAGTCGTTGGTCATACGCCGGTACCGGTACCCTATATTTACCATGGTACGCGAGACGTCATGTTAGAAAAAGACGGATTCAAAACGGTTAAGGTCAAACAACGGATTCGTCCTCGATGGTACGAATATTTTCCTCTCAGTTTCTTTTCCAATAATTTTGCATTTCGGGAATTGCGTGACGAGCGAATTTTGGATTTTCAATTGGAGCCAAAATTTCAGATTGATGAAAACGAATTGATCGACCGCGCCAATGATCTGCGGATCAACTCGCAACGGGGCACTTTGACTCAGCCGAGATGATTCGGGATCCAAGTCAACAAGATTGACTTTATTGTTTTCTACCGACCGCCGAAGAGTCACTTTTTGCGAACAAACTGCAGAAATCTTCGCGGGGAGAAATCTCAGTGTTGACCGATACAGGACATTGAACGTGATCGAAGCGAACGTTTATCTTGTTCTCTTGTCCTCAATCCCTTAAGTCGCTTGAATCGAGTCAGCTTTCCCTTGCTTTGCAGCACCGTTGACAATTGATCGATAACGGGGTGGAACGTGACAAAAAAATGGGGCGGGCTACTTTATCTGTACTCGCATCCAAGGCAAATTCGGATAAAATTCATACACTGATGGAAATCATACTCAACCGTATCATTGATGGTGTCGTTATCAATAATTGATATCGTCAGCGGATTATCCCAGCCAAGCTTCAAGGGGCGTTTAACAGCAACCAAGATGAGTGAGAACAGCGAAACTCCGAACAGCGAAACTGCGAACAGCAAACGGTCCGACGAACTCTACAAAACCGCCAATTCCCAAGACGCCAATTCCCCATCGCAGTCGCGAGGAGTCGATCCGGACACAGCTAGTTCAATCAACGGCAAGGGACAGGTCGCGGGTGATTCGACTTTGGCGAGCGGTTTGCGGCCCAATGATAGGGGGTATCCGGGCAGACTCCCAGGCCAGGGAAATGTCGCGCGACCTGAGCGGCGGTTGAACCAACCCGCGCAGTTCGTAAAAGGAGTCGGTCCTCAACGCGCTGCGCTGTTGGAAAGACTAGGGCTGAAGACTGCTGCGGATATTCTGTTTTTCTTTCCGCGCACTTATCAGGATTTTACTGAACAACACAGCATCAACGAGTTGTCCGCCGTTCAGGAGGCGGCGATTGTCGGCACGATTGACGATATCGATCAATTAATCACTGCTTCCGGAAAACATGTGCTATTTGTTTTGTTGAAACAAGAAACCGGATATTTGCGAGCCGTTTGGTACGACCAACCATTCATGTTACAACGCTTTCAGATCGGTCAACGGGTGTTGATGCGGGGTAAAGCCAAACTTGAAGGAGGCCGGTTTCAAATGAATCACCCTCGTGTTATCTGGCTGGAAAGTGATCATGCTGCGGAACAAGAAATGCAATTGGTTCCTGTCTATCGATTGACCGAGGGGCTGAATCAACGTCAAATCCGTGAACTTGTGGCTGGCGTTGTGGCCGAATATGCAGAGTTGGTTCACGAAGCATTTCCTGAATCGCTGCGGCAAAAATATCAAGTTTGTGACATTGGATCGGCACTCCGACAAATTCATTCTCCTCAAAATCGAGCCCAAGTTGATTCGGCCCGACATCGACTTGTTTATCAAGAGCTCTTTATTCTCCAATTGGCTCTGGCCATTCGTCGACATCGAGTCCAAAGTGAAAGCATTTCCCCGCCGCTGGAATTAACAGCCAAAATCGAATCTCGCATCCTCGGTCGATTGCCCTTCAAATTAACCGACTCCCAGCAAGACGCGTTTGCTGAAATTGCTCACGACATGGGTCGCTCATTCCCCATGAATCGACTGTTGCATGGAGAAGTTGGATCGGGCAAGACATTGGTGGCGGTCTGCAGTATGTTGTTGGCAGTCGCCAATGGGCATCAAGCCGCGTTAATGGCCCCGACGGAAATTTTGGCAACTCAGCATTACCAAACGTTGAAGAAAATCCTGGCTAATACGCGGGTGCGATTGGGCTTGCTGACTGGGGGATTAAACGGTCGTCAACGCCAACAAATCCAAGCTCAAATCGCCACCGGAGAAATCGATTTGATCGTAGGAACTCAAGCCGTGGTCTCCGCCTCGATCGAATTTCATCGATTGGGACTGGCAGTGATCGATGAACAACATAAATTTGGAGTCAGGCAACGGGCTTTACTGAAACAAACGGGGCACGATCCTCACTATTTGGTAATGACCGCCACTCCCATTCCTCGCACGATCACCATGACTCTGTTCGGCGATTTGGATATCTCGACGCTCGATCGGCAGGAATCTTTGGGAAAAAAAGTTTGCACTTATTTGGGGCAAGCGGGACGCCGATCGAATTGGTGGTCCTTCTTTCGAAAAAAACTGGACGAAGGCCGACAGGGGTTCGTCATTGCCCCTTTAGTCGATTCAGATCGATCGGAAAATGACATGGAAGAGGGAATTCCGTCGAAATCTAGACCGCTGGGAGTCGAGCAGCTTTATACGAGCTTAATCGAAACGGAGTTGAAGGGATATCGCGTCGGTTTACTGCACGGGCGGCAAAGTTCCGAATCCAAAGAAGAAACCATGCAGCAGTTCAATTCCGGACAGATCCAAGTCTTAGTGGCCACCGGAGTGGTAGAAGTGGGGATCGACGTACCCAATGCCAGCGTGATGACGATCGAATCAGCGGAACGATTCGGATTGTCTCAACTCCATCAGCTGCGAGGGCGAGTCGGTCGAGGGCGGCACCCAGGGTATGTTTGCGTTTTTGCCAGTAGTGACGACCCCGAGTCAAACCAACGACTGACTGCGTTTGCCGATACACCTGATGGTTTTGAATTGGCAGAAATTGATTTGCAAATCCGTGGTCCAGGAAATCTGTTCGGATCACAACAGACTGGATTTCCACCATTATATATTGCCGACTTAACCCAGGACATCGAGATACTGGCCAAAACTCAGCAAGATGCCCGGCAATTGATTGCAACCAATCCGTTGCTCGAGGGAGCCGAATACGATCGATTGCGACAACTCGTGTTCGCGCGATACGGTTCTGTTTTAGAGATGAGTGACGTGGGATAAGTCAAGCCGACGAAGCTGTCCAGATAGCTCGGAATCAGTGACCCGCACCGCACAAGTTACGGGCAAATCATCAGCGGCTAATGCTCAGAACATTAAGTCTGTCGGAGTTTCTGCAGCCAGCGTTTTTGTTTTTTGGGCCAGTGACGATTCGATCAATAGGTGTACCTAAAGCCGAACGTCACCCCGTGAAAGAAGACGGTATTGGAAGTGTGAATCGGTCCGCTCCCGTCCACCAAGAATTGAGCGGGAG
>JBGTHU010000011.1:0-3955 GCA_041745975.1 Mariniblastus sp. | reverse complement strand
TCGGTTCTTGGAAATGATAGGCGGCCAACATCCAACCCGGGATGGCCGCACCCAAGGCCCCTCCCAATTTTTGAGAAAACGTGGCTGCCGAAAACACCAATCCCGTGGCTCGACGATAATTAACCCATTCGCCGTAATCGGCTGAATCGGCATACATTGAAAACAATAGCACCGGAATCGGCCCACCGGTAAGTGCAATCAAAATATTCAAACTGTACATGATTGCGACCTGATCAGCCGGAACAAAATAAAACAGCGAAGTCAAAACAGCGACGGTCGAGTTCAGCATTATCATCAATATTTTTTTGCCAAAGATCGCTGTCAAATGGCGGGTAAACAACATCCCGACGATGCTGGCGATGGTTGCTGTCGCCAAAAAATTGCCAAAGGGCAAGTGGACGTAATAGGTAAAGTAGTAAGCAATCGCACTCCCTCGAGTCCATCCGGCTAAAATCGAAAACCAACCAACAAACAGTAATACCAACCAAGGGCGGTTACTAAACAAGTCGCGCACATCATCTTTAAACAAGGAATTTTGTTTCTGTTGCGGTACAATTCTCTCTTTGGTCAAGGCAAAAGTAATCAAGAACAAAATAGCAGCGGCAATCGCGTAGCATACCACCGTCCAGAAAAAACCGGCCTGCTTATTAAGCACCACAACTTCTTCAACAAGCTTCTGCACTCCGTCGACAGTAACGGTTTTGCTAACGATCTCCCAACCACCAAAAAGTGCAACCAGCGGTTCGGTAAATTTTTGGACAATCAATCCACCCAAAAAGGCTAACACGAAACGAAAGGTCGACAGACTCGTTCGCTCCAGCGAGTTGGATGAAATCACACCCATCAATGCACTGTAGGGAATATTGACAAACGTATAAGCCATAAATACCAACGTGTAGGTGATATAGGCATAGACCAACTTTCCCGACGGTGGCAGATCGGGAGTGTAAAAGGTCAACATCCCCGTCACAGCAAATGGCAACGATCCCCACACCAGATAAGGGCGAAACCGTCCCCAAGCCGTCTTGGTACGATCCGCTAAAAAACCGACCAACGGGTCATTGATCGCATCCCACAGCTTGGTGACAAAAAACATCGTTCCCGCTGCTGCAGCTGAAATCCCGAATACATCGGTATAAAATATCAATTGAAAATTTTCGAACAACTTCCAATAAAGATTGGAGGCCGTATCTCCCAACCCATACCCCACCTTTTCAGAAAGTGAAACTTTATCTTGATTTGGCGGATCGCCCTGATGTGGCAGACCCGTCCTCAATGCACTCCCCTCACGCACGTCAAATTGGCCATCCGGTGGAATATAGGCATCGTCAACTGACATCAAATCATGACCTTTGCTGAGGGTGGCATAACCAACCGAATATGCGTGCTATCGGAATGCGAGTGTGGACGAATAACAAGTTGCAGATGGGCCTTTTCAAGGAGAATCAAGCTTCATTCGATCCCCTGCATCCGGCTTGGCCGCCGGCTTGGAACTCCACAATTGATCATATTCGGCAGCATCAACTTCTCGTTGTACCATATTTAAGAAGGCCACCATTCGCTTACCTCCTTTACCCTCCGATTCGAAAATCACCGGCTCTTTGGAGCCGCGGGTGCTGGTGGGAACACCGTAACGAATATTGAACGGCTCACCGTCACGTTCGTTAATGAACAGATCATCGACACTCGTAAGCGTAATTCCCATTTTTTCCAGTGATTCTCGGCCAGGACCTTGGATGAATTCACGAAAGGTTGCTTCGTCCGCAGGTCCCTTAAACTTGTTGCTGAACTGATATTGAGTGTAAAGATTAGCCAAACGCTGGATATTTGTGCGATTGGCGTCCCGCAGTGCCGATTCGGGAGTGTATCCACCACACCCGCCCAACGACAAGCTTAAACTCAGCAATCCCACCACCAAGATAAAACTCTTCCAACTTCGAAATCGATTGATCATCTGTCTCATCCAATTTAACTTGCGAAAAACATTCACCACTTTAAATTTCAGTATATCACATACTCAAACAACGAAAGGCAAATCTTAGAATCTGCGCAATAACGCGTCAAAAACTCAGATCAAAGGACCGGGCTCCCTTTTAAAAAAAGCCCAGTCAAAAATGAACGGCAGACAAAAATTTACCTCACTTAAGCAACCAAGTAATTCCAAAACTTGTTGAAAACGAAGTAAACTCTTATCTGCCGCTCTCCTGACTTTTAGAACCGGGGCCTAATGTCAATATCACCCCCAGCCAACATCGGTCGATGAACAAATATGGCGGATCACCAACCGATATCAAACGTGCAATTCGCGGACTTATAATACCTTGATTACAATTCATCCAGGCTCACGGTAGCACCTGAATCTCGCTTGCCAATGGCATCCAACAGAATCAGATCGGCTCCAAGCTGAATACTATGAGTCGATCCATCCCCCATCGCGGCTAGAAAAACTCCTGGATGTGCCGATCCGAAGCCAAATTCCAGTGTTCTGCCGGCTCCATTCCGAGGGATCGCAGCGGCGCGTTCCGTCGAGTCACCAATTGGAGGAACCAACCATCCACCGGCAAATGTTCCATCGACATGGGGGCCACCGAACATACGCATTACCGGCCAGTCGGCGCCAGTGTAATAACCCATCATTTCCCAAAAATCCCAATCGGAACCATCAATCGTGTAAAAGAACGAGTTAACCGATTTCTCTGCGATGAAAATTGTCTGTGAGCTGCCGTCATAGATCCCACCGAAACCAACCTTGGCGAACCGAAACACCTGACCTGTACTTGCATTGACTTGGCCACCTTTGACCAAGATTCCTGTCCATACCGTTTCCTCTTCTCCCGGAACGGGATTTATCTCTTGCCATTCAAATCCAGTCCAATTGGGATTTCCCCAAGTCCCCATCACGCCTGCGTAGTCACCCAACGCAAACGTCGCCCATCCCATATTGGCGAATCGGAACGAACGTGAAGGGCAATTGAAAGTATTGATTGCTATCGGTGAGATTCCATTGGGGCCAGTCATCCCCATTTCGCGCCGCATCTCGGCGACATTGTTTTGCTCGATGAAGGGCAACACTTGAAACATCCAGCTGGCATTCTCGTAACCACGTGTGGAAAAATTCTGTTCGCTCCAGTACTGATTGACAGCTCCACCAGCGGTGGGAAAGCTCATGAAAGAGGATTCAAAGTTGTGTGCTCCTAAAGTGAGCTGCCTCAAGTTGTTCATGCAAGTCGCTCGCCGAGCCGCCTCGCGAACCTGCTGAACGGCGGGCAAGAGCATCCCGATCAGAATCCCGATGATTGCAATCACCACCAGCAATTCAACCAGCGTAAAGCCTTGCCTGCGAAATTTGTAAGTGTTCATTTGTACCTCCGAAGAAAACAGTTAAGAAAACGGTAAAAAAAACGATTGTATTAAAAATGAAAACATCAAGTTGGATTGGGGATACTCCAGCGAGAATTGATCCGCAAAGAGTTGTCCCGTTACTCAAACCCGTTCGTTGAAACCAGCTCATTTTGGCGTTCAGCCGCACACCCCTCGAGCAGCTCGATCCACTCTTGATACCGGTTTCAAGTTAATTCATTATTCCGTTGTTAAAGCGGCTTGTCAACACCTTAAATCGGCAGAATGGCCGTTTTCATGAAACCGATTTCAAAAATACCAGCCAGCGGCGACCTTTTCGACCACCTTAACCCAGTCTAATAGGCCGGAAAAACCCATTCAGCCGCCATTTTAAGTTAACTTCTTAACACTAAACTACCGGTTATCAATCTGAAATCGATCCCGAATGTGATCTGCGTTGAAGTTTTCCGGTGGATCAAAATCTTGACCAGTAATCAAGCGATCCATCCCGGGCCGTTTAAGCGGAAAACCGTCTTGCGGTATCTCGACCTCAGCCGTCCATAGAATCGCATTGGTGACCGTTCGCAAAAGTTCTTCGCGGCCCCAGTTCAAGTGA
>JBGTHU010000010.1:0-10497 GCA_041745975.1 Mariniblastus sp. | reverse complement strand
ACTTGATCGAAGAAGAAAACATGGTCGTTTCGATCAGTCGTTGTTTGGCTTCCGGTTGAGTTTTGGAGTTGCGAATCGTGCGAATGATCTCGTCGATATTAGCCAAGGCCAACAACAACCCCTCGATGGTATGTTTCTGCTGGCGAGCTCTTGCCAACAGGAACTGCGTACGTCGGCGAATGACCTGCACGCGATGCCGCAAAAACTCTCGCAAAAAATCGCGGATCGTCAATTCACGGGGACGACCATCGACGAGAGCCATGAAATTCATCGAGAATGAAATCTGCAGCGGCGAGAACTGATACAGCTGATTCAGCACAACTTCGGGATCGGCATCCGAGCGGATATCGATATACAATTTGACTGGCTCTTTCAAGTCACTCAAGTCAGAGATAGCAGAAATCCCCTTAACTTTCTCGGATTTAACCAAGCCAGCAATTTTGTCGACGACCCCGTCGCGGGTTTGCTGGAAGGGGAGTTCGGAGACGACGATTCGGTAACGATTTTTCTTGTTGGGGATCGCTTCGATATCGCATTGGGCTCGCACGATGATCGTGCTGCGACCGGTTTGATAGGCTCTTACAATTCCCGATCGACCACAAATAATTCCCCCGGTTGGGAAATCTGGCCCGGGCAACACTTTCATAATTTCCCCGATCGTCACTTCGGGATTTTCAATCATCAAGCCCATCGCATCACAGACTTCGCCCAAATTGTGGGGCGGAATCGAGGTGGCCATACTCACCGCAATCCCACTGGAACCGTTGACCAACAGGTTCGGGAATTTACTGGGCAGCACCACCGGTTCCAACCGTTGTTCGTCATAGGTTGGGATAAAGTCGACGGTGTCCAATTTGATATCTTCCAGCATCATCGATGCCACGGCCGACATGCGGGCCTCGGTATATCGCATGGCGGCTGGCGGGAGGCCGGCAATCGAGCCGAAATTACCCTGTTTGTCAATCAAGATGTGCCGCATATTCCACTCTTGGGCCATCCGTACCAGCGTCGGGTAGACAATACTTTCACCGTGGGGGTGGTAATTACCACTGGTATCGCCGGAGATTTTGGCACATTTGACGCGTTGAGAGCCGGGGGTCAGGTTGAGGTCGTTCATGGCGACCAAAATTCGACGCTGGGAAGGTTTCAAACCATCGCGCACATCGGGCAGGGCGCGGGAGACGATGACGCTCATAGCGTACGTCAAGTAGCTGCTTTTTAACTCGTCTTCGATCGGCAACTGAATGATTCGACCCCCACCCGCCACCACACCACCTCCGTCGCTAGCAGGTGTCAATTCGTTTTCGTCAGTAGGTTCGTTAGAGTCAGTCGACAATGTAAGCTTCCTTAAATCAGAATCGGTGCCAAAAAACACCCATCTGATCGTAAAAACGATGCAAAAAACGGGCAATCGGGCACCATTGAAGTGCTTTTTCGGTAAGCCTGATTGTAGCAAATTTTTTTGCTTTTAACAACGTGCCGACAACGTTTCAAGGGGAATCGCGACGGGGGAATGGATGCAGCGAAACAGCCCCCTTGAAAAATCGCAATTTTTATCAGTTCAATCAAAAATTGTCCCGTATAGGAGCCCGAATCTCGATTCTCAAACCCGATTTTCGGGGTTTCTCGCAAGCCACCAGGTCGCTATACTCGCCCCGCCTTGACTTCGAACCTGGCTGCCATGAGTTTGATTGAGGAGCTCCCAACCGAGCCTTATTGTAAATTAAATTGTTAAATGAATTGCCTCGATGTCGTTTGCCGTCTTATTATTGTTGACCTTTGTGCGAGTCGCCTGTGTGATGCTGACGGCTCCGATTTTGGGCAGTCGGCAAGCTCCCTGGCAATTGCGTCTCCTGTTGGCGCTGTTTGTGGCGATTGCCGCCTGTCCTTTGGTGCCAGTGACGGCCCTTGACCTGACATCATTCGACGAATCGTGGGTTATGCTGCTGAGTGGAGGACATCAATCGTTGTTCGAATGGCCTCCCATTCCCGATTTGATTTCGCTGGGCTTAGCCGAGGTCGTGATTGGAACAGCATTGGGATTGGGGGTGACGATCATTTTGGCGGCCGCGCGTATCGCAGGTGAAGTCGTTGGCCAATTGGCCGGATTGCAATGGCCTACCCAGCAAGACGCTTCGACGGGCGATTCGCTATCGGCATTGAGTCAATTATTCGGGATGGTATCGCTGGCGACATTTGTTCTGATCGGCGGACCGGAATTGACGATTGGCGCATTCATCGAATCGTACAAAGAGTTGCCCGTCGGCGTGTCGCTGGATTGGCAACGAGTTCCCGAGCTGTTGACGACTTGGATGCAGCAGTGTTTTCTGTTGACCATCCGAGGCGTTGCCCCTGCCGTGGCGGCGTTGATGATCAGCAATTTAACCATCAGCATGATCAGTCGTGCCTACCCTCAGGCCAACTTGCTGGGAATTAGTATTCACTTCAATCAATTGATTTTGATGGTGATCGTGTTGGCGACAATAGGGGGATGCCTTCGGTTGGTTGTCGATGATTTGCCGGGACAATTGCAATTGATTTTGCGCGATTTGAAAGCCTTGAAACAATGAGCGATCACCAAGACCAACGGATTCATCCCGCCTCCCCCATCAAGTTACAATCCCTGAACCGAGAAGGGGAACGAGCTAAGAGCCAGGCGTTGGCAGCTGCGATTCAGTTGCTGGGCGCGATGTTGGTCGCCTTGATTTGCTTGCCATCGGTGGCGGTATGGATTAAGGAACTCACGGCTGATACGTGGACTCGCCCGCTATTGATTGAGCTGGCCCAATCGGAAACCGGCTGGCATTCACCAATCCAAGGACTGATGCAAAAAATCGCTTCCCAATTGGCGGTCGTATTGTTGCCGGTGGGGTTGGCAATGTTGGGCTGGGGAGTGCTGGCTCACTGGATTCAGTCCGGTCCGGTGTTTCTACCGACTAAAATGCGGCCACAGTGGTCGCGATTGTTCCCCACTTCCTGGGTCCAGCGTACGTTTGCCTGGAAACATGTCGGTGGGCATTGGCTCTCGTTTCCACAACTAATGATGGCAGTGGTGTCGATGGCCATCAGCTGTTGGTATTTCCAAGTCGATTTTTGGAGACTGGGGAATCTGCCGGCGGATGAAATGACGGATGCCCTATTTCGGTTGGTGCTAAAGGTTGGTAGCTTGGTAGCCGGAACATTGATTGTCGTCTCCAGCGTTGATTACTGGATCAAGTATCATGTGTTCCAACAAGAGATCCAAATGACAGACGAAGAATTGAGAGAAGAGGCTCGCACTCAGCAAGCAGCCCGGTGGAATAGGTAACCCGATACGACCTTGATCAAAGGAGTTTGAATTTGATTGCGGAAGTTTTCATTTCAAGAGTTTCTGTCAATCCTTTGATCTCATTCTTCTTAGGTGTCTTCATCGCATTAGCGATCGGTACCGCATTCAGATGGTTTTTTTATCATCAGCGGGAAGATTCAGTTGCCCCGCAGCGAATGGATAGCCTCAAGGTCTGGTGGTTGCTCTTTTTTCTGTGGACAATCGCAACCTTTTACTCTCCACACGGTTATTACCTGCTTTTTTTGCTGGCCAGTGGATTGGGGTTGATTGAGTTCTTCAAGTTGATCGAGGCTCGCCAACCACTCGATCGATCGGTCAAGCTGGCGGTGCTTTTGATCAGCCTGATTCATTATGGTTTGATCTGGAGCGGACAAGGGGAATGGGCCGCGTGGGCGAGACGATATTCACCCTTGATGGGAATGCTGACGATCGCTGCGGTGAGCACTCTGTCAGTCAATCCCAAAGATTTCCTGCGAGTCACGGGTGGGGTTTACTGGGGCTGGTTTTGTCTGGTTTACAATTTGTCGTATGCCTTGATGTTGATGGAGGGATTGCCTGTCCCCGCGATCGGTGGGGTTGGCTGGTTGCTGATGTTGTTATTGATCACAGTAATCAACGACATCGCTCAAGCCCTGGTTGGACGTCGCTGGGGTAGACGATCGATTTTGCCCGTGCTATCCCCCGGCAAGACATGGGAGGGCCTCTGGGGAGGATTCTTCGTTAGCCTGTTACTTACGATCCTCATGGCAAACTGGATGTCAACGTGGAATGCCCAATTTGATTTGTGGTTGGCGATTTCTATCGCCGCATTGGCCGGTTGTTTGATCTCAGTTGCCGGTTTTTTGGGGGATATCAATATGTCGGCAGCCAAACGAGATGCGGGAGTGAAAGATAGTGGAAATTTGTTTATGGGGATGGGGGGCATGCTCGATCGAATTGACAGTTTGACTTTTACGGCCCCCATTTTCTATTATTATGTGGTAATGATCGATCATTTGTCCGCAACCTAAGACACACATGAATAGCGCCCCCTCTCAATCACCGACGCCTGAAAACGAAACCACGGGGAGGGACCGGATATTAACGATCCCCAATCTAATCTGTCTCTTTCGCATGGTCGGGTCGGGCGGGTTGTTTCTGTTGGCAATTGCAGGTTGGCGTTACTACTTTGTTGGTTTTTTTCTGTTGTTGAGCCTGTCTGATTGGATCGATGGCAAGCTGGCCCGTTGGTTAAATCAACGCTCTGATTTGGGAGCCAGGTTGGACAGCTGGGCTGACGCGGCAATGTATGCTGGTTTGTTGGGAGGAGCTTGGTTTTTGTCTCGGCAGGTATTGCAGCAAGAAGCGGTCTGGTTGGCAATCGGTCTGGGTAGTTATGCCCTAACCAGTGGTTTTGGATTTTGGAAATTTCGGCGGGTTCCCAGTTACCATACCTACGGAGCAAAAATCACTCAATGGATCGCGTTGGTAGCCGGAGTCTTTTTGGTTTTGGAGTGGAGCACCTGGCCGCTGCGAATCGCAGCAATCGCGGTCGCGATCACGAATCTAGAAGCGACCGCAATATCGATGGTTTTGAAAGATTGGCGAGCCGATGTTTTGACACTGTTTCATGTTTGGCCCCACGATCGAAAGATCAAGCCAAGAGGCGAGCGGTAATTTGCAGCCAATCCGCCAAACCAGTAGGCTTAACTTCGTGTGCCTTGCCCCTTCGGCCAGGTTTACCTATCTTTGTTACCATACTTCAGCTCGCACAAAACTCAAAAACAAACTCAAGGCTTGATCGCATGACTCACTCCCAACCCAGCTTTGAATCGTCGCCTCACGCCCGCCCTGAATTCGACGGGCGACATTATGCCGATCGATTAGCAGCCGCCGTGACCCAAAAAAAAACACCCCTGATCGTCGGCTTGGACCCGCGCATCGATCAACTCCCTGCTGCATTGGTGAAAAGGCTATCAAGCGGTGATGGACATCATGATGACTCACGTGACAGTCGATCATTTTCGCTGCAGTGGCAAGCTACGGCTTTTGAAGTCTATTGCAAACAGATTTTGGACGTGGTGGCGGACCTGGTGCCGGCAGTCAAACCGCAAGCGGCTTTTTTTGAAGCCTTGGGTTTTGCTGGAATGCAGGCTCTGGCGAATGTGATCGACTACGCCAAGGATAAAAACTTGATTGTCATCATGGATGCCAAACGAGGTGACATCGGTACGACCGCAGCGGCTTACGCGGCCGCTTACTTGGGCCCACGCCCTTTCAGCAGTTGGGGCAGTGATGCACTGACCGTCAATCCCTACTTGGGCGACGATACGCTGGAGCCATTTGTGGACCAAGCCCAATCCCATGGTGCCGGAATCTATGTCTTGGTAAAAACATCAAACCCAGGCAGCCACTGGCTGCAAGAGCGAACCTCCGATGGCATTCCACTCTACCATCATGTTGCCGAAAAGGTCCAAGAACTTGCTCGGCAATCGATGGGTGGCTGTGGCTATGGAGCCGTCGGGGCGGTTGTGGGTGCCACCTACCCGCAACAGTTATCCGAACTACGACAAGCGATGCCCAATGTACCTCTCTTGATCCCAGGCTTTGGCGCTCAAGGCGGGACTGCTGCCGATGTCGCAGCTGGCTTTGACGAACTGGGCCACGGTGCAATCATCAATAGCTCGCGAGCGATCATTTTTGCCTATCAAAATAAAACTTACGATCGATTTGCCGATTGGCAAGATGCCGTTTCTCAAGCGACCCGGGATGCGATTGACCAATTGGCAACGGACACCCCCGCCGGCCGCTTGCGGACAAACCAACCCTAGAGGCTATCTCAATAAGGGTCTGCCCTTCTCCGGCGAGACCAAATACCTCGATAAATCGCTCGCTTCCGAAGGGTCAGACCCCGTTTTCAGATAGCCTCTAACGCAAGGGCGATTTCCCCATCAATCGTCGAAGCATGCCGATTTGGCCGGCATGCAACATTTCATGGTCGGCAGCAAACAGTAACGCACCATAACGATTGGCATAAGCCGCATGAGGAGCATCCAGCGGAGCATCCAGGTCGTCGCTGTCATAATGAGGCAATTCCCTCCGCATCTGGGTATGCACTCGGTTGAGCACTTCCAATATTTCCGCAGAAGTAGGATAAACCGATTGATCAGTGCTGGGAACCGTGCCCCGCATAAAAAGCTTGCGAAAGCGCCCCGACATCAGTTCGCCATCGTTTTCAGCTCGGCCTCGCTGGCGAAATAAGGTCAAACCATACTGGGACATCGCCAAATGCCCCACCTGCCAGGCAATATGTGACGGAAAATTCGAGGGAGACCAGAACCAGTCCGCTTCCGATATTCCCTCCAACAGAGTTAAAGTATAGTTCCGTGCAAACTCAATTTGACGCCAAGCGATCTGCAATCGTATCGAGACTTCGGCGACCGGGTATTGATGTTCAAAAATGTCCATTTATGATCTAGCCCCTGCTGGGGTGTTAAAAACCGATCGAGTATTTCCGTTCTTAAACATTTTGTCCTGTAAGGTATCTTGGCGTGAGCGAATTTTGATCGGCTTGGAATTGGTTAGGAGTTGGTAAGGTATGGAAAAATGTACGGGATGGTTGATATTTGTATCGTATGGTCAATCGTCGCCCGACTCTCCGATGTCGGGACAGCGTCCAATTAACGCGAGGCATTGGCGTTGATATCTTCAAGAAATAAGAACCAAGAACCAAGAACAGCACAGCTTAGCTCACCCCATGGAATTGATCAACGTCTACCGACAAGCCTACAGCGGATTGAGCCGAGAAGTATGGCTGTTTTCGCTGGCGATGTTCATCAATCGATCGGGGAGTATGGTGCTGGGTTTCTTGGCCTTGTATTTAGCTGAAGTGCTGAAGCTTAGTATCGGCTCGGTCGGACTGGTGTTTAGTATCTATGGTATGGGATCGATTTGCGGTGCCTATTTAGGAGGAAGGTTAACAAGACGCTTCGGACCGATCCGAATTCAGATCTTGGGCCTGATTCTGTCGGGCCCCTGTTATATGGCAATCCCCTGGTTCGACGATTTCTACAGTGTCGCCCTGATGATTTTTTTGATGAGCCTATTTTCTGAGAGTGTCCGTCCGGCCAACAGCGTCGCCGTGGCTCGATTTTCTAATCCGCAGAACCAGACTCGCTCGTTCGGGCTGCAACGAATGGCTGTCAATCTCGGATTTTCCATTGGCCCAGCCGTCGGTGGCTTTTTGGCGATGATTGATTTTTCCTTGTTGTTTATCGTGGATGGAGCGTTTTCTATTGCCGGAGGGCTTTTTTTGGCGGCTGCTTTTAGGAAAGAAATCGCTTCGGAACAAGGCACGATCAACTTCCAATTGGGCTCCCCGTCGCAAGCAGATGAAAATCTTCCCCTCAACAGCTTCCCCAGCGTTCCCGCCAAAGTACCTGTACTCGATCCCTGCGACGCCCGCACGGTCCGCTTGTCAAACTCCCCTTGGCGTGACCCTTTTTTTTTGACATTCCTGATTTTATTGTTGTTGGTGATGATTGTTTTCTTCCAATTTACGATCACTTACCCTCGGTTTCTGACGGATCATTATGGATTGAGTAAACCGCAGTTGGGGATCCTGTACGGGATTAACACGTTGATGGTAGTCGCGTTTGAAATGCTGTTGTTGAACGCGGTCGCTCGGTTTGCGATTTTGAAAGTGATCGGTTGGGGGGCTCTGTTGACTTGTTTTGGCTTTGGGATTTTGCCATGGGGATCGAGTTTCGCGTTTGCAGTATTGGCCATGGGGATTCTGACGGTAGGCGAAATGCTGTTAATGCCACTGGCCACCACTTTTTCCGCTCAACGGGGCAACGGACGTGATCAAGCGATGTACATGAGTTACTATGCCATGCTCTATTCCTTAGCTGCCATCATGGGGCCTTTAATCGGCAGTGCGATGTATGAAATCGATCCAGCTCGCATTTGGTATTACGCGATTGGGATCGGACTGACGGTGTTTGTCGGTATGAGGTGCTTAAGACAACGGATTGGGAACTGATTGGGAACTGATTGGGAACTGATTGAGACTTGATCGAGAAACGAATCGTCGCCATTTGGAACCAAGCCTCGGTCCCTGCTATAAACTTGATTCGATTTGCTCTACATTAATGGGTACCGGTTGATAGTGCCAAAGCCTTTTAAGCTTAATTTTTTTGTTGAATTGGAGCGATCATAAGATCATGAAGTTACGCGTAGGGTTGATTGGACTAGGGGATCAGTGGCAGAATCGTCATCGACCGGCTTTGCGAGCCTTGTCGGATCGGTTTGAAGTGCGAGCCGTCTGCTGCGAGGTCAATGAGAAATCCCGCATGGTGGCCGATGAGTTTCAAGCGACGGCTTGCGACGGCTTTCGGGCTCTGATCGAGCGTGATGATATTGAGGCGATTTTGGCTCTCTCTCCCGAGTGGTACGGACCGCTGCCAATCTTGGCTGCTTGTGAAGCGGGCAAAGCGGTCTACAGTTCGGCCGCATTGGACGTCTCCCCCAGCCAGGCATTTGAAATTCGAGAGCGAATTGAAAAATCCGGCGTGGCCTTCATGGCGGAACTTCCCCGTCGCCACTCGCCAGCCACGATCCGACTGAAAGAGCTGATTGCCACACGATTGGGCAGGCCCCGGTTGCTCTTCTGCCACGATCGCATGCCGATGGAGAGTCAAGCCAACTCGCTGCGTCGGGGGGAATACTGTCCGCTGGTATGGCGCTACCTGATGGAACAGATCGACTGGTGTCGTTACTTGGTTGACGCCGACCCGGTTTCCGTGTTCAGTGCCATGCATGGGAAGCACAGCGATCAAAAGGATATGTACTATCAAATGGTCAGTCTCAATTTCGCGGGCTATCCGGCGGGTGAAGATTTAGCCGGAATCACCCCTCTGGCTCAGATCAGTGTCGGCCACTATATTCCTCAACGCTGGCCCGATGCACTCTCCTTCAAGCGTCCCTCATCGATTCAAGTCGTCTGCGAACGAGGGATCGCGTTTATCGACCTGCCGGTCGGATTGACGTGGTTCGATGCAGCGGGGCAACACACGGAGTCACTCGAGGCGGAGCGGAGTGTGGGGGAACAAATGTTGCTCCGTTTTCACCGAGCGGTCACCAGTTTCATCCGCAAAACTACCGATCCGGAAGACGCCTACCGAGCGATGAAGGTTGTGGTCGGTGCCCATGAAAGCGCCAAATCGGGGCACCTGGTGCGGCTCAATTACAACGAATAACGTTCGCTTCCTGCCATCGGAGAAAGCGAATTGGATAAACTGGAATTCCTAAATGCTCATATAAAATCGATTCCAATTCACCAAGTTGATCAATCTAACGATTTCCCACACTTCAACCTAAATTCGACACTCGATCGATTCGCCAATACCGAACAATCTTTGATCAATTTCCGAGCCTCGGTTTACGGAAATGATAGACCGCATCTCGCGTCCTCAAAATCATGCTATCACCCATGATCGCCGGGCTGGCCATGATCGGATTATCAAAATTGACCCGGCGAACTTGTGGGAAGTCCGGCAAGCATTCCAATACCGTAACAAAACCTTCGCGACTGAAAAAATAGAGATGGCCGTTGGCCAAGATGGGAGATGCCGAATAATTTCCACCCAAACGGGATCGACTCAAGATCGTTCCTTCGGCAATATCGATGCAAGTTAAAATTCCCGTGTCGTTGACCGCGTACAACTTACCTTGGTCGACGATAAAGGAAGACATCGAAGGCGCATTCCGAACTCGCCATTTTATGTGAGTCGCACTAACATCCCCACTCCCTGTCGGATCGACGGCGACGAATTCAGGGCGAGCGAAACCGGTGCCAGAAATAATCAAACCGGTCTCCGGTTCGTAAGCGGGAACCGGGGCGATCGAGTACCCGTCACCATGTTCGGCTCGCCATAATTCGCGACCACTCTCCGGATCATAGCCGACAATCCATTGGGCCGCTGGGATGATCGCTTGCATTTCCCCCGCAATCTCTATTAACAGTGGGGTACCAAACGATTTTCTCATTTCAGGATGAGCGGGTTTCAGCGGGGGCCGTTCAGTTTTCCAAAGGTCGGTCCCCGTCTCCAGATCGACCGCTGCAACGTACTGTTGATCCATTCCGTCACATACCAGGATCACATTGTTTTTATAAATCACGGGCGAAC
>JBGTHU010000009.1:0-1941 GCA_041745975.1 Mariniblastus sp. | reverse complement strand
TCCATACATTTGAGCAATCGAAAGCAGTTTCCTTCGGAAGACTTGTCTTTTGACACCAGCCTGGACCGTTGTATTCCGGAAAATTAATGTTTTAAGTCTTCTTTTTCTGATAGATTTCAAAATTATGGGCTATTTTGTTCTTTTCATCCGGCATTTTTTTTTCTGATTCGATTAATTCCCACTCCGCCCAATCAATATGCGGGAAAAACGTATCCGCATCCAATTCAGCATCGACTCGCGTGAGATAGATTTTCTTGACATGAGGCAAGGCTTGCCGGTAAATTGCACCGCCACCAACGATGAATGGCGTACGATCCCCGGCAACCGCTTCAAAAGCCTCCTCCAACGAGTGTACGACTGTGGCGCCGTCAATCGAATAGTCGTTCTGGGAAGTAATAACGACAGTCGTACGCCCCGGAAGTAGTCGGCCAATCGACTCGTACGTCTTCCGCCCCATAACGATTGAATGGCCCATGGTGATTTGCTTGAACCGACGCAAATCGGCCGGCAGATGCCATGGCAAATCACCTCCAACGCCAATTGCGTTATGCTGAGCAATAGCGACGACAATAGCGATTTCTTGTTCGACAGCATTCATGGTTGATCGATGTTCGTTTCATGTTTTTTTAACACAGCACTCCCGCTGTTTGAGACGGCCTGAAATAAGCAACTCATTGTAATGCCCCCAGCAAGCAGAGCAAGCGTGAATTTCAGTTGCAATGACTAGTACCAGAATTGTTACCGACTAACCAGCTATGGCACCTAAAGGCTTGGGGAGAAACAAACACCTTGAAACAAGGACCTTGAAATTTATTTGAACGATCCCATAAATAGGGGGATGGCTTGAAATTGCGACCTAAAACTGACAAAATTAAATTAAATCCAATATCAAACTAAAGGAGAAAAGGAATGAAGATCGGCGTGCTGTTATCAGGATGTGGCGTATCTGATGGAGCTGAAATCCATGAATCAGTTTTTGCATTGTTGGCAATCGCTGAAAGTCAAGCCGAAGCGGTTTGTATTGGTGTCAACAAAAACCAGCACCATGTTGTCAACCATCTTACCGGAGCGGAAGAAAACGAAAGTCGAAATATGTTGATCGAGGCTGCTCGGATTGCCCGTGGAAAAATTTCCAACATCGACGACTTAAATGTCGCAGAGCTGGATGCGTTGGTAATCCCCGGTGGTTTTGGCAGCGCCAAAAACTTGACCGATTGGGCACTCAATGGCCCCGGTGGCACAATTATCCCTGAAATAAAACGATTGATCCTCAGCTTGTTAAAATCGGGTAAACCGATTGCTGCACTGTGCGTAAGTCCCGTCGTGATCGCCAAAGCTGTCCAAGGGAGCGACCTCAAACCCGAACTGACACTGGGCACCGACCAAGCCCCCTCAGAATTTGATATCGCTGGTTTTGCAGCGGGACTCGAATCAACGGGTTCGCGAGCCGTAATGAAGGCTAACGACGAAATCCAGATCGATCGATCCCTTCGAATCGTTTCCGCTCCATGCTACATGATGAAAACCGACTTGGTGACTCTTCGCAAAAATATCAGCGATGCAGTGCGAGCCATCGTCGATCTCCATCGGGAAAGCCTCCACGAAAAACAAAACAATCTGGCTCAGTAAACGAAGCGACGCGGAACAAAAGCGATCGGGAAGCAATTCCCGATTTAACCGACCGTCCATTGGGCTGCACTCGAACCAACCAAGTATCTCAATCGACGCAACGGCCTACCTCGTCCCTTTTGCAATCGACAAGTAAATTCTGCTGTGCCCAATCGCGCGCCATGTGTCAAACAGGGGCGCAGTTGACTATTAAGTTTTCTTCGATGGACACAGATAAACATTTACCGAATGAATGAAATCGCTAAAAAATAATGTACTTCGATCAATGAAAACAGAAACCACTGAAAGGTTTTGAATTGGATGATCAAGGTA
>JBGTHU010000008.1:0-6180 GCA_041745975.1 Mariniblastus sp. | reverse complement strand
TCAAGACCGTGTTGGCGGGAGCAACGTTTATCCTTCCATGCCTCAATGGATCAAAACACGCCCATACCAATTAACCTCAACCATTTCATTTGAAAGGCGAGTCAGTATCATGCGTTTTCCTAAATTTTGGCAACAGGCCTCCAACGAGACCGGCTCAGTCGTCGCCTGGGGGTGGTCGGAAAATTCCCCAGAAGAAGCTCAGCAAAACGCACAATCCCGCTTTCAGCGAATCATGACAGCCTTAAAAACTGATCAAATTGAGGATCTTCGCAATGATTATCAATACGTAATCGACAATATGATTCGCGAGTTTGTTGTCGAGCGGATTGAGGACCATCAAGGACATGAAACAGCCGTGATTTCTCGCAACGGATACGGTTCGCTCATTTTGAATACGCCCCAGATGATTATGATTGATCTCGATATCCCAGAGTCAACTCTCAGTGTTGGCAGTTTTTTTGGCCGGTTATTTGGCGGAACTTCCCATCAAATATCTCCAGAAGTCAAAATTTTGGAGCGACTAACAGATTGGCAGCTGGCCAATTCAGAATTTTCATTTCGAATCTATCGCACGGCCGCGGGCTTGCGAGCGATTGTGATCAACCAAATTGCTGACGGTGTTAGTCCCCAATTGATCAGAATGATGAATGACTTGGAAAGCGATCCGTTATATCGGGAACTTTGTCGTTCGCAAGCCTGTTTTCGAGCTCGCTTGACCCAAACCATGGCGAATCGGTCTGAAAAGCCCAAGAGTCAAATTCCCATTCGCCGATTCTGAATCGGAACAGCAGTTCAATTCCTGGTTTTCCCAATACTCGGCCAGGGCTCAACGCTACAAAGTCTGCCAGTTCCTGACAACCATTGGAGATCCTGAGACTCATCCTCAGATCGCTCGTTTACTCGAACTTCATGACAGTTTTTGCTGTGATGAGGAAAATCTGCCGTTGGCCTGAGACCAGCCCCCTTTTTCTGATAGCCTCTAGTGACAACGAGAATCAGTAATCGTTTACAAATATTTCTTGCTCCACCTAAATGGTAAGACTTGGAGGAAGGTCAAGGCTCCTGCCGAGACTATTCTTGTTCTGCTCGCAAATTGCCAGGATTGCGAAACAGTTTCCGCAACTGGTTCACCGAGTGGTAACCGCTAGAGCGTCGGATTTCCTGCCCACCCGAAATAAACACAAACGTCGGGGCGCGTCGGACACCATATTGTTTGGCTCGTTCACCGTTGCAGCCAATATCGATCATGTCAATGCGAAAGCCCTGACTTCTAAGCTCGGCGACCGCCGAACGATTACTACAAGGCCGTCAGCGGTTGGAGGTGGTGAAGTAGAGCAGAAACCCGTAACTGGGGCTGATATCTGCCGAGTTTTCATTTTCGATTGCTTGCCAGCCAACCACCACCCCCAGCGGCAGCAAAAAACATAGCAGGCAAATCACCAACACGTTTGTGTTCATTGTAATGCTCTTCGAAAAAACAATCTGTCAACAAGTCCATGGGAAAAAAGCTTAGATCCTGCCAGAGCGAAATTGCGAAGAATCGAGGTTCGAGCCAATTTTTAATTTTTTCTACCGTCACTTTGCATGTTGGTAGCGATTAAAACAAAAAAACGGCTTGAAGGTCGGCAGGTAAAGATTGGATTGTTTCAATGATAAAGCAAAAAAACCAAAGGACAAAAAACCAAAGGACAGGCATTTTTTGCTAAGGACAGGCTTTTTTTAGCAAAAGTAGTAAAAGAGTAGTAAAAGGACAGGCATTTGTTGGTAAAAGGACAGGCATTTGTTGGTATTAATAAGCAAAAAAACCAAAGGACAGGCATGAAAAAACCAAAGGACAGGCATTTTTTAAAATGTGATGGAAGACACATTTCTTCGCCAAAGTTTAATTAAAGAAGTAGTAAAAGGACAGGCATTTCTTGGTATTTTTAATTAAAGGACAGGCATTTTTTGCTAAGGACAGGCTTTTTTCAAAATTAGTAAAAGGACAGGCATTTTTTGGTATTTTAAAGAGTAGTAAAAAGACAGGCATTTTTTTGGTATTCTTGGTGCGGATTGGCGTAATTAAGGAGAGGCAGATCAAGCGGCATCAAGCCGCCCTGTTCAATTACAGGCCGATAACAAACTAAAGTAAAAAACTAAAGAACAGGCATTTTTTAGTGCACAATTAGCCGCTCGGCATTGGATGTTTCTATCAGAAAAACCGCTTGGTCAGAAAGAAGCTGTGCTGGGCGAACCGGCATCTGAGCGAACAATGTTCCATTCCAAACGAACACAGTAGTTAAAATGATCGGCAACCAACTTACGAATTTGTTGTTCAGCAACAGGTCCCCTGCATGGCGCAGTATGCATAAACCAAGGCGAATCCTAGGGTGGCAGTTATCGGCGAAAATTTTGGTTGGCTGCGGGCAGCCGAACTGAGGTTTTCTTGATGTACGAAATGCGCTAAAAAGTCGGACATCTTACGCCCTTTTCAATGCCATTGAAATGTTGCTCCACTCCGCTGGGGCGTTGCCCTACGGTTATTCTAAGGTTGTTCGAAGGTCTGTCGAACCAATGCGGAGATTTGTTTAAATCGCTCCGTACCAGCTCGCTCGCACCATTCAAACATCACCGCTTCGGTCGTGGTCAGCGTGCCCCCTTGGCTCTCCAGGCGTCGCAAAGCCGTGTCGTGATCGATCCCTTGGCGGGAACCGACCGCATCGACCGCAACGTAGACATCAAAGCCTGCCGCCAGCATATCAAACGCCGTTTGAGCGACACAGACGTGGGTTTCAATTCCGGTCAGTAAAACTTTTCTCACGCCAGCCTCATCAAATTGCTGAAATATTGGTTGGCACTCGCGGCAGCTGAACATCATTTTGTCGTAACGATAATCGATATGATAGTCAAGCAATTGCTGATGGATGGGATCAATCGTCCCGCCGAGCCCCTGAGGATACTGCTCGGTGGCAACCACATGACTCAGCTCCAAAATGTTTGCGGCCTGAATCAAGCGGCAAATGTTCCAAGCCAACTTGGGGCCGGACGGAATTGCGGGGAATAACCGCTGTTGAACATCGATGATCAACAAGGCGGATTGGGAGGGGGCCATCAAGTGGGGGCTGCGAAATATTCCCAACCCATGTTCCGGCGTCTCTTGAAAGGGAATAATATTTTCGTCCATGCAAAACCAACTTACACTTTTTCTTCCAAGTTCCAATGATCATCAAGAATCGAGTTTTTGATCACAATCGGTATGCCATCTCGAATCACGCATTGAGGATGGCTCATGGGTGTATCCGAACGGCTGGAAGTGTTTTCGATAGTGACACCACGACCAATCGAAACGTTCTTGTCGACAATAGCCCCAACTACTTTGCTCCCCTCTCCGATTTCCATCGGCACGGATCGAACCGGTCGATCCGTCCGATCACTCTCGTAAAAATCGTTACCCATAATAATTGAATCACGAATCGTCACGTTGGGGCCAACGGTAGTGCGAATACCAATGATGCTGTTCTCAATGGTCGCTGATTTGTCGATATAGCATCCCGCTGCGATCAAACTGCTTTTGATTGTCGCACCCGAAACTCGCGATGGGGCTAGGAAGCGTGCGCGAGTATAGATGGGAGCATCTGCTTTGGAAATTTCGAAAGCGGGATTGTCAGAGGCCATTTGTAAATTGGCCGCATAAAAAGACCGAATCGTTCCAATGTCCTCCCAATAGTCATCAAACAAATGCATATGGACTTTGTGAGTCTTGATTGTCTCGGGGAAAATCTCTTTCCCAAAGTCCGCATGATTATTACTCAACAGCACATCACGAAGCAGCTTCCGATTAAAAACGTAAATCCCCATACTGGCCAAATAATCTCGGCCCTGACTGGAAACACCCTGCGAATCAATCCAAGCCGGATCGGTACGCACTGCATCCAGAGCTTCGTTAGTCTGCGGTTTTTCGACGAAGCCCCGCACTCGCCCCTGCTCACCCGACTGCATGATTCCAAATCCCTTGGCATCCTCTCGAGTCACCGGAATACATGCAATCGTTACATCAGCCCCATAATTCTGGTGGGTCCTAATCAAATCGCCATAATCCATCCGATACAATTGGTCACCCGAAAGAATCACAACATAATCGATATCGGGTTGATCAAAATAATCTAAATTCTTTCGTACCGCATCCGCGGTCCCCTGATACCAGTGCGAGCCCGCATTGGGAGTTTCTTGGGCAGCCAATAGCTCGACATAGCCACCACTAAAATGGTCAAAGCTGTAGGCTCGTCGGATGTGACCGTGAAGACTAACCGACATGAATTGAGTCAGGACAAAAATCCGATTGATGCCGCTGTTGATGCAATTGGAAATGGGGACATCAATCAAACGGTACATGCCCCCCAGGGGTACGGCTGGTTTACTGCGAATCGATGTCAGTGGAGCCAAGCGAGTCCCGCGACCGCCCCCCAAAATCAATGCGACTGACTTACGAGCCACCATAATATGTTCCTAATTGAGGTGTGTTATAAATTTGCGAAGTAGTATTCTTGGGGTTTTCTTGGCTGGCAAAAGCGACCAGGCAAATCCTTGATGCCTGTCAAATTCACATTTTCTTAGGATGACAAATTTTTCCTGATTTTCAAGTGGACTTAATAGACTCTGGGCTTTTCAATCAAAACTAGTCAAATAGGAGATTCGGAACAGTTTCTTGAGGATATTGGCGAATTCTATAAGTTGTTATGTTCAAGGATAATCGGCAACGATAGTAAACGTCGATTCGTTGTTTCTTCAGTTGTACCTTACAAACACACCGGCTCATGATCCGTTTGCAAAAAAATGAGCCACACATCGAGGGTGGCTCATTTTTGTTTTTTCTAATTCGCTAACATTATCCCCCCGGCGGAGGAGGTGGAGCCGGTATTTCTGGAGCTGGTGAGGACTGTAAAGTGGGTCTGACTGCTTTCGGATCTTCTTCGCCAAGACTTTTAATGTAATCTGGCGATGGAGCAGTAACTTGATTGGATCCAGCACCACACCCTAACAAACCAGCAAGCGAAATGGAAACTCCCAAATAGGCCGAGAGTCGAATGTGCTTAAGCATTGAAAACCTCCTGGTTATTTTAATTTTATTGAGTCTCACACATGCCTATTGTTTAATGCTTGCAACCACGCCGTCTTCACGACCTGAAAGAAAAATAATTACGTTTCGATCCGTCGACATGGGCGTGCTGTGCACGGAACCATCGCACATTGCAAAGTTGACCATACCAGGGTGATTGCTGCCATAAGCCAATTCGTTTTCTGTTCCCGGACCCATGTTAGCGGGCCAAAACATTGAAGGCATGAGATTGCAGGCGATCCACGCATACCGAATCTCGGCATTCCAACGGAACATCCCTCGCACCTCCCCAAAGGCCAACACATTGCTTGTTCCATCCGAAATGCTACTAAACGTATTTTCGCTGCGATTGGTATACACACCTGCGTAAAGGCCCCAGCCTGATGTAGAGGATGCAACCCCAGCAGCGTAATCGCCACCGCCACCACAACTTCCCACATAGTTCGTTACACCTAACATTTCGGGGTTAGGAACAATCCAGCCGGGAGGAATCCAAAAGTTGTTGAAATTCACGGAAGTCGCGGTGACTTGCGGAACAATGGCTGACATCCGATGGGTTCCCGGTCCAGAAGAATCCGAAGGACACTGAAACGCGGAAAGTTGATTAAGTGAAGCAACGAAACTAGGATTTGTGCCTACGGGTTGCCACCACCAATTCCATAGCGGATCGAAGGATCTTGGATTGCGAATCCGGTTGATTTGATCATCTAAATTATTCTGCTCCATAAATGCCATCAAATGAACCAAAACGCCCAGGTCGTTGGCACCTCCCGGGCCGGTTGTATTTTCCATGCCCGAAAATAATGCCCCAGGCGGGAACCTTTGGAATGAACTTTCATAGTTCATGCTTGCCAAAGCGATTTGCCTTAAATTGTTCTGGCACGTTGCACGTCGGGCTGCCTCGCGAACTTGCTGAACCGCTGGTAGCAACATACCGATCAAAATTCCAACAATGGCAATCACGACCAATAGCTCCACCAATGTGAAACCTGAACTTTTCTTGTTCATTACAGCACTCCTTATTCGATAAAAAGACTAAGAACAAAACCATACATAGCTCGATTGAAACCGATCAGTCTGTCCAA
>JBGTHU010000007.1:0-10968 GCA_041745975.1 Mariniblastus sp. | reverse complement strand
CGATCAGTTCGGTGCGGTCGTAGATGCCGCGAATTTTTACCCCTTGTAGTTCCGGTTCCAGCAAGGCGATTTTTTCCTTGACCCGTTGAATCACATCGCGAGGGTTCTCTCGGTATCGCATTGTCACGATTCCACCGACGGCTTCGGAACCATTCAGGTCGAGTGCACCGGTACGAAACGCCGGGCCGGTTTGTACGAAAGCCAGATCCTTGACCCGCGTCGGCACCCCTTCTCGAGTCGCGACGACGGTATTTTCGATCTGCTGGATCGTCTGCAGTTCGGTTTTACCAGAACCCAGAAACCCTTTTCCTCGGACAAGGAATTCGTAACCTGACGTCTCGATCGTTTTGGCCCCAACCTCGGCGTTGGAGGCGCGAACTGCATCCATCAATTTGTTGAGAGGGATATTGTGATAACGCAGTAGGTCGGGATCGACTTCAATCTGATACTGCCGCACATATCCTCCAATGGAAGCCACTTCGGCCACTCCGTCAACCGATTCCAAGGCCAGTTTAATCACGAAATCCTGCAGAGATCTCAACTCGGCCAAATCGACGCCCGGCGGAGGCTCCAACACATAATAGTAGATCTGTCCCAAAGCCGTTGCGTCGGGGGATAATACGGGAGTCACGCCCACCGGCAGTTTCCCTCGAGGAAGCGACAATAATCGTTCTGCGACTCGCGTTCGAGCCCAGTAAAAATCAATGTTGTCATCAAACGTGACTTGCACAAAACTGAACCCAAACATGCTTCGTCCCCGAACTCCAATCGCTCCCGGAACCGATTGCAATGTCACGGACAACGGGTAAGTCACTTGGTCTTCGATATCTTTGGGAGACTGTCCCGGCCATTCGGTCAACACAATCACTTGATTTTCGCCAACATTGGGAATCGCATCCAGGGGAACGGATCGGCGAGCCAACCAGCCTGCGGCCAGCAACCCCACCGCGAATAAGATGACGATCATTGGTTCGCGTATACAGAATTTTACAATGGCGTTGATCATGATCGACTATGTCGGATTGAGACGGATTGGAACGGATTGGAAATTGATTGTGAATTGGGTCGGACTACTTTTTTTTACTTTCATAATCCAATAACACCTGTTGGTACTTGGCAGGATCACCGATTAAAGGATTGCGGCATCCCTCGCAACAGATCATGATCGCCTGGCCATCGACTTCAACACGGATGGGAGTTCCCATGCTCATCGTTCCCAAACGCACTTCAGTGACCGGGCAAATTTCTTGAGCTTCTGCTAATTCGCGATCGGCGGGTGTCAACGGTGCAAATGCTTCCGCGATTTCAGCCAGTTCGGCATCAGTGAGCGATGATTCCAAGACCGCTTTGTCAGGATCAATCAAGGAGGGGTTGCCCTGCAATTGCATTTGTGCATCTAGCAGAAAGGTCGCTCGAGCTACCACATTTTCCCCCGGTTCAATCCCTTCATAAATCGTGACGAAACCATCGACCATCGGCCCCGTCTTGACTCGTCGCAAATTGAATTGCCCCGGCTTTTCTTCGACATAGATCAGCGATGTGGGGCCGATCGATAGCAGACTATCGCGCGGTACGATTACCGCTTGTTCGATACCATCGGAGGAATTAAAGCGGACCGTCATGCTGGCGCGTGCGAAGTCGCCCGGCTTCAGTTGACCATCTTGATTCTCGATAGCGATGCGGACCCCAATCGTTCGCTTCGTTTCATCGACAACCGGTTCGATAAACTCAACCGTACCGAGGATCGCTTTGGTGCTGGTCGATTGCGTGGTCGCTTCAACCGTTTGACCAGGCTGGATGAACCGGGCATCGTCTGGAAATAAATCAATGACCAACCAGACCGTACTCAGATCGGCCAACTTATAAATCGGTTTACCAGGCATAACGTACTCTCCTGTTTCCGCCATTTTTTCGATGACCGTGCCGCGGATCGGAGCGTGCAGATTCAACCGTCGCGACGGAACTTTCTCCTGCTCCAAGGCTTGAATTTGCGATTCCGTCATCCCCAATTCAACTAATCTTTCTCTTGAGCCTTGCATCAAACGCTGATTGATGTTGGGGGATGATTGATCGCCTGATCGGAGTTGAGTGTTGAACTCGAGGGCGCGGACGAATTCGACTTGAGCCGAGTACAGCTCCGGGGAGTAGATCAAGGCCAGCACGTCTCCTTGTTCCACTTGGATTCCGGTATAGCCCGCATACATCGTCTCAATTCGCCCTTCCACATAAGACGACAACGTCTTGAGATTGTTTTCGTTGTAAGTAATCCTTCCAACTCCATTGATTTGTTTACTCAACGCTTCACGGGTCGCTGGCACCGTGCGAATTCCAGCCACTCGACGGGAGCGAGGATCAATTTCAATCGTGCTGGAGGGGCCGGATGAAGATCCCTTGGAAGCCGGTACCAATTCCATCGCACACACCGGACAACGGCCCGGCTTGCCGGTCGGAGGGACGCACATCATGGGGCAGATATAACTTGTTTCCTCACCGGCAACCAATGATGTCCCACCCCCTTCCGAATCACCATTGGCGGAGGGTGTCGAGATCCAGCCGGTTCGTTGAGCGATCCCCAGCAGGCCCAATCCAACAACAAACGCCGCAACGATCAAAGCCGGTGCCAAAAATAGTTTGAAGATCGTTCCAGCCATCGACCAGAACGATTTCAGAGTGCTATTTGACCCACCCCGCCTTTGTTCTTGGAGCGTCGTGGCTGCGTCTTGATCATGCTGATCTTCAACGTGTTTATCAAAATGAGGGGAGTCTGTGTTACTCATCGTATTTATACCAATAGGACTCAAATATTAACGGAATTCATTGATCTGGGCTAGTTGGACAGCATTAGGTTCGTGAGTGACAAGGCGCGAGCCGTCGGCAAATCTGGCCCAAAAACGGCGGCTAGCGGCTTACTGCTCACTTTCCCAATAGCCTCCATCGCGACTCGCCACACCAAAATGAGCAACTGAGGGCAATGGCGGATACCTTGGAGAACTGCGCAGCATGGCAACTGTCAAATAATTAAACAGCGATTTTCGATCAGCGCGCAGTGGCAGCGCCGGAAAATTATCTCAATGGAGAAATCGCGAAAGAAGGACGCAAGTTTGCTGCGCCGAGCGAACGAAGATGGAATTAACAGAATGACGAACCACTAATTGGCTGTTGCTGGGTATTACAGTCGGAGGAAAAAGGAGGGAAGCGACGATGAATGACTCTAACGCACCACTGCGCGATGTGTCGATAGGTAGTGGTGCCGGTTCTGGGATCGGTCGGCGGATTGCACACGGGCACCCCGATCCACAATCGCAACTACTTCTCACAGCGGAACTCGCAGCACATCCACTTTGACACCAGTCAACCAAAGTAGTGCAGCATTCTTTAGCCACATCGCAGCATTGGGCCGCTACCGGCGATTCGTCAACCTGCTGAGTTATTCCCGAGTCGGACTGACAAGTTAGCGAGTTACCCGTCGAACAACAATTGGCAACGTTTGTGGCAGATGCGAAAAATGCGGCGGATGAAGCACAAGGACAACCGTTGGCGTTTAGTGAAATGGGTTGGATCAACAACACGACCACTGCAGCCCAAGCCAGGACTTGTTTCGTCAATTTGTTGGTCAGCCTGTTTTCCATGTTTCACAGAACGGAAGAATAAAGTTTGGGTGAGGTTTTGTCCCTTAATAGGGAAACATTTCAGCGGTATAAGGTTGAGTGTGTGAAGTCGGCGATTGAAGCATGTTTTGCACGGTGGCCAGCATCAATACCGAAAAGCCGAACCAACCATTCCGCCGACGCAACACACCACAGGTTTCGACGCACCTTTAGCTAACGTGTTACACAATTAACTTGCTTAATTAGCTTAAGTTATCTCTATTAATGTAAGTATAGCCTCCGATCAGGAAACTGTCCAGCAATTTAATTCCTGTTGGCTTTTGGCAGTTGATCAGCAAGGGACCTTTCAGACTCTGTTGGTAGATCTGGCATTGATATTGTCCCCTCAACAACAAAACGTGGGTCGCATTCGCTTTATCTCCAATCGAGCCCAATATCAAAATTGATGGCGGAGTGGGTCAGCGCGCCGACACTGATGCGTTCGACTCCTGTGGCAGCGATTGCCGCCACGGTTTGCAAGTTGACACCGCCGGAGGCTTCTAATTCCAATTGGGGCCGCTGGCTGTCTCGCATTTCTACCGCTGTTCGTAATTGGTCAAGTGACATATTATCCAACAAGACGATATCGCAATCCGTTTGCAAGGCGATTTGGAACTGGTCAAGGGTATCGACTTCCAGTTGCAGGGTAGTTTTCGATCCGTTTGGTAAGCCACGCTGATTCCGCTCGATCCAATCTCTCGCTGCAGCCACGGCTGGCAAGATCGTATTGGATGAGTCTTCCGTCTGCGAACGAAAAAATGCCAGATGGTTGTCCTTGATCATCATCGCATCGTAGAGTCCCATGCGATGATTGGCACCGCCACCACAAGCGACCGCGTACTTTTCTAATCGTCTCCAGCCCGGCGTCGTCTTGCGAGTATCGTAAATCTGAGCCCGCGTACCGTTGATCAGGTCGACGTACTGCCGAGTCAAGCTGCTGATACCCGACAGCCGCCCCAAAAAATTCAACAGGATCCTTTCCAGGCGTAAGATGTCAGCGGCACATCCCTCCAGACGCCCTATCGTCTGTTGCGGATTGACCAATTGGCCATCTTCAATGGTGGCCGTGAATTCAATTTGGCATTTGACTTCTTGCAATAGCAACCGGGCAACCTCGATTCCCGCAATGACCCCTGAGTCGCGACTTACCAAATCGGCTGTGCCAACTTGCCCCGGGGGAACCAAGGCGGCTGTGGTGCAATCGACTCCCCCGCTCAACGGGGCATGTCCCAAGTCTTCCCCCAAATCTTCACGCAACGCCAAACGAATTAATTCCAACACATCGTGGCGGGTTGCGGCATCTAACTTCATTGGATTTCTCTCCGGTGCGGTATGAGATCGCGTGTACGAGATCGCGTATTAGTTGCCAATGACTTCCTTACCAACAAAAGGACGGAGCACCGCCGGGACGTTTACGCTACCATCGGCGTTTTGATGATTTTCCAAAATCGCAATCAAAGCCCTGCTGAGGGCGAACGCGGTGCCGTTGAGGGTATGCACGAAGTGGGTTCCCTTCTTATCTTTTTCTTTGTAGCGAATGTTCAGACGTCGCGATTGGTAGTCGGTGCAATTCGAAGTGCTGGTGACTTCTCCCCATTCCCCATTCTCTCCACGTCCGGGCATCCATGCTTCCAGGTCAAATTTACGATAGGCGGGTCCGCCTAAATCTCCCGAAGCGATATCGACCACTCGGTAAGGGATCTCGATCGCATCGAACAAGAAACACTCGATGTCGCACAACTCTTGGTGGATTGCATCCGATTGCTGAGGGAGACAGAAAACAAACATTTCCACTTTGGTGAATTGATGGACTCGGTACAAGCCCCGGGAGGCCCGGCCGGCGGCACCGGCTTCAGTACGATAACAGTGACTAATCCCCGCCAATTTGATCGGCAGGTCGCTGTCGGCCACGACTTTGCCACTGTATAAGCCCCCCAGAGTGATTTCGGCGGTGCCAATCAACGACAAATCCATTTTTTCGATGCTGTAGATTTGGGTCTCGGGGCCGCGAGGCATAAATCCAATCCCGTGAAGGATTTCATCACGTGCCAAATCGGGCGTGATGGCGGGAGTAAACCCCCTCTTAATCAGTTCCAACATGGCAAATTGCTGGATTGCCAAATCGAGCAATACCAAATCTCCCAGCAAAAAATAAAAACCATTGCCCGTGGTACGGGATCCTGCCTCAAAATCAATCCAGCCTTGTTTTTCACCAAGCTGTAAATGATCGAGCACGGGAAAATCAAATGATCGCGGTTGATATTTTCCGCGACGAATCTCGCGGGCTTCGTCTTCACCGCCGATCGGGGAATCGGGATGCAGCCGATTGGGCAGAGTTAGTTGCAGTGAAAGGATCTTGCTTTCGAGTCGATCGTGTTCAACCTGAGCCGCATCCTTTTGATCTCGTAGCCGCCGCCCTTCCTCTTTAAGCGATTCCCGTTCAGCATCGTCTTTGGCTTTACCGATCGATTTGGATGTCGTGTTGGCAGCAGTGTTCAGTTCCTGGACTTTTTGCAAAACTAATTTTCTTTGGTTCTCCAATTCGACCAACCGCTCCAGATCAACGGTCACGTGTCGATGCAAACAGTTTTGGAGAACCTCGTCCAAATTCTCAAGGATGTATTTTCGATCTAACATAAATCAATCGGTAGCTGCAATCAGTAAAAACATTTGAAAGGGGGAGAGGAACTGACTTACTCCTGGCTGGAATGACACAATCCATTTTGCGATTTTTGATTTTTTGTGTTCTTTCGACTTGCGAACCAGAGCAAGGGTTCAAATTGTATCCCATCGGCCAATTTTCCCCAACCGGCCAATGCGAATTGTACGAGAATTAAAACCTCAACAACAGCGATTCCATCCAAGCTGCTCCCCAAGTTTGCAATCCCCAAATCGCCAAGCCGATCAAGATCAACGCCATCATCAAGACAATGGTCAGCTCCCAGGCCTGCAGCATAAAAATAGTGCCGCGACTACATCCCAATCGAAACATCGTTTGCATCTCTTTTTGCCGCAGTTTCAGCGACAATACGATCACCAACGACAACAGCATGAGTGTCGAAATGGTGACCAATATCGAATTGGCATCGAAGAACAGTTTGATGCGAAAGACCATATTCATCAGCTCTTCGATGCGGCCCTGAGGAATGACGAATTGCAGCGAGGGGTGATCAAGATACTGTCCTTCCAAGATCACTTTTGATTTGGCGTCACGGGGTACCGCAATGATCGCCGTCAAGGGAAAGGTCTCAGGATCGCCATGAAAATGGAATGAATCCAAATTTTCCTCGGTCACTTCCGTATAGGGCAACACGGCTGCCGTGGCCACGACATTGGATGAATCACGACGGAGGACTTTCATTTTGTCGTCCGATTGAGTCACATCTTCATGCCCGTGTCCTAAACCTGCGATTACCCAGGCAGTATTCAAATCAACAAATACTGCTTGGTCATCTGGACTGCGGGATTCAGCCAGTACTCCCACAATTTTCATTTTCAATGGATAAAGTCCAGCGATATCAATTACGTTTTCTCGATCGGATAAAAGGGAATCACCGACGCCCAGCCCCAGCGATTGAGCGATCGAAGAGCCAATCACGCACTCGCCCAGCATGGCAAAATAAGAACCGGATTGTAATTCTAGTTCGCGAAAATCAAAGTAATCGATCGTGGTGGCCACAATCGGTTGCTTGCGGGCGGTGTGGCGAGTGCTGATTGGAATCGGTTCCGCCAGACCAGTCTCCCGAATTCGTGTAATCTCCTCAGCAAATAGATCGCCCGTGATCGATGCCTTGTAATAAAGGGCATGCAGCGTCAAATCCAGCGGACTTCCTTTGGCGCCGACAACCGCTGGGGTCGCGGTCGCTCGCGCCATAATTGTTTGATTGAACTGCTCCAACAACAACCGAATACCGATCGGCAACAAACCCGTCAGGAAAATACAACCTACCAAAATCAATGTCTTGGGCCAATTGTAAACAATGTACCGCAGGGCCAACTTAAAGGGTCCGATCATCGTGCCGACACCTCACCCTCGTGTGTCGTAGCTACCGTGGCGAAAAAAGTGGCAAAATCGATCGTGCGATCAAATCCTTCCACAATATTCAAGTCGTGAGTCACCATGATTAAAGTCTGATTCTGTTGCTTCGCTTGTTGGAACAAGATGTCAAGGATTCGATGTTTATTGGCTGGATCAAGATTCCCCGTCGGCTCATCCGCCAATAAAATCGGCGGACGATTGATCAAGGCTCGGCAAACAGCGACCCGTTGCTGTTCCCCCTGGGATAGCTTGGCCGGTTTCCGGTTTAGTTTATTGCCCAAACCAAACGACTCCGCTTGGCCGATCGCTTGAGATCGAATTTCGCGGGTTAACTTTAAGGCGGAATTGATGGCGAAGGGTAGCAAGATATTATCCAACACACTCAAATATTCGATCAATTCAAATTGTTGAAATACCTGACCGAAATTCTTGATGCGGAAACTGCGTCGTTTCATGTCGGACAATGACGTCAACTCGATATCGCCGATTTTGATCTGACCTCGATCAGGCAACTCGATACCAGAGATCAGGTTCAGTAACGTCGTCTTGCCACTGCCCCTGGGCCCGATAATCGCCAATTTTTCCCCCGCAGCGATCGTTAAATGATCAATCTCCAATTGAAAATCGGATCGTGGATATTGAAATTTAAGTTGCTGTATTGAAATCATTTTTTCTTGAGGTGCTGGTATCCTTCTTAGGAGACAAATCGTTCAATCGCTTTGGCTGAATTTTAGGCTGAATTTATTTGGCTGAATGTTACTGAGATCTGTGCGGCTTCACCGCCGGCCCAAATTGCGTGTAATAAAATCTGACTTTTGTTGCATCGCCGGGCTGCCACTGAGATCGGTGCCTTGTCGCTGAGCTTGTCGCTGAGCTTGTCGCTGGTCGGCCTCTTGCATTATTTGTCGCTCCAGTTCCTTCAGTGAAATGACATGCACGCTGACGCTGGCGTGACTGGCTGATCGGGAGATGCCCAGCGATCGATTCTGAAACAATCGACCCGCGTAGGGCACGTTTCCCATCCCAGGCACACCGACTTGAAGTGACCCCTCCGCCGATCGACGCATTCCACCCAAGCTCATCGTGCCGCCGTCGGGGACGCTGACCACTGTATTTACACCGAAGTGACGTATCACAGGTTGCTGGACATTTATCTGGATTGGCTGTTGTGCACCGGATTGGTCGGCCAAGAGTCCGATCAGCACCACCCCGATGGGGGCCAGCCAGATTTTGGGCAAACGGCTGGCCAAAAACCGTGATGGAGCGAAGATCGACCGACGACCCATGTGTTTGAGAGCTTTGGTTTTCATTGGGGTGTGCTTTTTTTAGGTGGTCTGTGTGTTGAGCATCCGGCCCCGTTGCCGTTCCGCTGTTGAGGATGATATCAATTGTAGCAATTGGCGAAACGGTAGGGCAGCCGAAATGAGGTCAAAAATTCTCATTTGGCGAAATGGTGACCTAAATAAACTCAGACGATCTAAAAATCAACTCGGCAGGCCGATGCAACCCCGCAGGCAGATTTTATCCATCGTTTAATTCGTTCACTCGTTTTGTACCTGAAATTTGAGACCACGACGCCACGCGTTTGAAAAACATGCCTAACTCGCCCAACTCTTTTCAATTCAACGAACATTCGGTTCTAATTGTCGATGATGATCAACACTTGTTGCAATCGATGGGAATCTGGCTACAAGAGTTGGGATTTGATGTTTTCCTGGCTGCCAATCGTCGGATTGCTGAAAAACATTTGAGCCGCGAATCAATTCAACTGGCGTTGATTGATTTACGTCTGGGGGATGAGGATGGTTTTGAATTATTGAATCATTGCCGCCAACACTTTCCGGACGTCGCGGTGCTGATGATGACCGGTTACGCGACCGCGGCAGCTGGAGTCGATGCCATTCGGGCCGGAGCGTATGACTTGCTGACCAAGCCGATCATTGACGATGAATTGCTGATGGCATTTGAACGCGCCTTAGGACAAAAACAGGTCGTCGATGAAAATGAGAAATTAAAAACAGAATTAGATAATCGTTTCGGACGACAAAACATCGTTGGCAATGACTTGCGGATGCAGCGAATCTACGAAACCGTAGATCAGATCGCTGACACGCGAGCCACAGTGCTGGTAACCGGCGAGAGTGGGACGGGAAAATCGCTGATTGCTCGGTCGATTCATCAACGTTCTTCACGCCGCAAAGGTCCCTTTGTGGAAGTCGCCTGCGGTGCGTTGCCTGAAAACCTGTTGGAAAGCGAACTGTTCGGGCATGTCCCCGGGGCCTTTACTGGTGCCACCACCAACAAGATCGGTAAATTCAAACAAGCTTGCGGAGGCACTATCTTTTTGGATGAGATCGGCACGGCCTCGCCCGGTTTACAAATCAAGTTGCTGCGGGTTTTGCAGGAGATGGAATTCGAGCAAGTCGGCGGCAGCGAGACCTTCAAGGTCGACGCACGCGTTATTTTAGCAACCAACGAAGATCTGTCTAAAGCCGTGGCAGGGGGGCGTTTCCGAGAAGATTTATTCTATCGAATCAACGTGATCAATATTGAACTGCCAGGATTGAGACAGCGTCCCGCCGACATTCCGATGTTGGTGCACCACTTCCTGCAGCAAATCTGCCAAGAGGAAAGCCGATCGGTCGAAGGCTTTGATGCCGCGGCCTTGAACGCCTTGACCGCCTATCACTGGCCAGGGAATGTTCGCGAACTGCAGAACATCGTCGAACGAGCCGTTTTGCTCTCCCGCAACCAAATATTGACTTTAGACGACTTGCCCAACCATATCAAAACTTGCATTGGCGATCTCGTGGGTAGTCCGAGCAACGGGGCCACCAACCGGGTCAAGCAGACGTTAAAGGAGGCTTTGGCCGGACCGGAACGGCAAATTATTTTGCAAACTTTGCGAGATAACAACTGGAACCGCAATGAAACGGCTGACCAATTAGGGCTCAACCGCACCACACTCTACAAAAAAATGAAGAAGTTGGGGCTGGAAGATCCTCGCGTGAACTCGAATTAGACACTTTTTCCTGCCACGGCATCGAATGGATCCGTCTTTCCACTTCTGCGGTGGGAAGAAAGATTAACCCTGCTGCCAAAAGAAGTACCATCCAACGTGCGACTTTGGCAAAAAATTGTCTCGGCAGCAGCCTCGACCTCCCTTCAAATCGGGCCGATTCTGTGAAACGACAAATATCCTTGCATGGTTACAAAGTGCTAAAAACTACGACGGCCGCTGAGGATTTATAGGTGCCGAATGTTCGTGGTAGAGATGGCCAT
>JBGTHU010000006.1:0-4228 GCA_041745975.1 Mariniblastus sp. | reverse complement strand
CTGCCAAACACCATAGATCGCGATGCAGGTGATGATGGAAACCAGAGAAACAATTCCACTGCAGGCTTCATCGACAAACAAACTTTTGGGAGGCGTGGTGGCTAACCTAAAAATATTCCCTTCCAACACATGGTTGATGGTTAATCCATCCAAAATACGGCTGGTCAAATCGCTACTAAAAAGTTGCAATTTGGCAACAAACATTTTGTCTCGATCAAGAGGCGGCGGTACCAAGAGCCACGTCAGCATCCAGATCAAAAAAATCCCTCGCACATCCCAGTGTTGCCAAATGCTGATCGTGACGGAGAGGGAAAAAAAAACGAAAGATACGATCGCCAGCCAAGGACTGAAAAAAAACATGGCTAAGCCCAAAAGCCCCAAAGAGGCCAAGGTCGCCAACCAACCCAACGTCTGCCAACCCCAATGTTTTCGCTCGATCAGGCGAGCGGTATCCCAGCGGGTGATAAAAAAGAAACCAATGGCGGCCAGCAATAATGGGAACGCCTGGTACTCCGACCGCGCCCATTGGCCTCGAAAAAAAGGAATCAACAACGGCAAGAATCCGATGGCGACTGCGGCAAGCAAAAACCACCATGCATGCTGTCGAAATTTGCTTAAGTTCATTCTGTCTTGATCGATCGATCACCCAACAGGCTATAAAAAATTATTTTTCGTCCCATCCTCACTGCATCCTCATGAATATGCCCATCGCATTGCGAAAACGTGGCATTCTCTAAGGCACAACTGATATCCAACGGGCTAAAAATTACAGCCAATCGCCCGTCGATTTCAATTCCCTCCAGCAGCGGTCGACGTACCGATGACTGAAATCCACCCGTGGCGCGGCTGTCACGAGTCCGAATAGTAACTTGTTCGATTCGCCCACCAAACGCTTCACTCCAAATTTCGTGAGTGTCGGCAATGGGATTTAACTTTTGCCCGGTCACTTTCTGAATCTCACTGCGAAAGGCATTGGTAAATGTGGGGGTCGAACAAATTGAATCGGCGAACAGAATTCCCCCCCGTTCCAGGTACAATTGCAGTTGTTTTCGCTCGATTTCCGACAGGCGAAAATCACTCCGCCCGTGCATAAACACCAAGGGAAAATCAAACAGGGCATCATCGTTAATGGAAATTAAATTCTTCTCCAGTTTAATTCGCATCCCTTCGGATTGCAACTTCTTCATTAAAATTCGGACCGCATTGGGTGCATCATCGGCTCCTCCGGTGTGTAAAAGCTTGGGGAATTCAAGTGCTCGATGATTTAACAACGCGGTAGAATCTTCCGCCAATTTGGGTGTCTCCCCTTTATCTTTCAGCATTCTTCCGGTGGCGTAGGTCACGACATTGACCCCCAATTGACTGCAAGCCTCGATCCGCCGCCAAAGTTTTGGATTGGCAACCTCTTTGATCGATTCGCGATCCAATTCCCAGTAACAGCTCAAATTCGCGGGGCAGTAGATCACGCTGGTGCGACAACACGCTCTCAACCCCAACAGCGGACGTTCGCTATTGGGCAGCAAGGGATAATGTGCATTCCAGATCGGGTGACTACTTTCCAGCGGTTCGAGTTCGCTGTCGGGGAACAGTTCGGCCATCAATTGGCGAAACGACCGATCAAATCCACTCTCTCCACAACCTTCGCCTTGACAATTTTCGACGAACATAAACCCACCATTATCAAGGTACTTCTTCAGATTTTCTTTTTGTAGTGCGGACAGTTCAATCGGCTGCCTGCCTGAGATAAACAGGACGGGCGTTTCCAGTAAATCATCGACGGTCGCCTCCATACCGGCAACGGTCTGCCAATTCAGTTTTTGTTGCCATTGTTTTTCCAATCGACCGGTGAGGTAGTGCACCCCCTTGGCATGGGTATCCCATTGCCGATCATTGCGATACTGATATTTTCCGATCGCCACGGGTTGTTTCCCCTTGGCAAGAAACAACAATGCCAGTGCCGTACCGATATGTTGGACATCCTCGCCATGTCCTCGAGAAACCCAGTATTTGCTGGTTTGGCGGCGAATCAACTCGTTCGCGCCGTCACGATACCAATCGTGAGGTCCAAAGAAACGCCTGCCGGACAATCGCCCGGCTCGCTCCAATCCATACAAGTAATACAGTTGATTATAATTTCCACGACCTCCTTGAACCGGATTGACACGTACCGAATAATTTCGAGCCAGCCATTGGATAGCCTGTTCAACGACATCCATCTCGGCGGATCCTCCGCAACATTCGGCGTATTCGTTTTGGTAATTATTTTCCTCCAGCGTTAAATTTTCTTCGATGATGATCCAGGAAGAAATTCCCGCCGTTGTCATGCTGCCTAAAACGCCACCCTGCCCAACCGCTCGATATACAAAACCGCCGGAGCGGGGATCACGGACTTTTGACCAGTAGTCTCGAGCAAGCTCCCAATTCAGTTTGGGAATCTTGACACCGACGCGACTGGCCTCGTGCAAAGCCAGCACCGCAAATTGGCTATTGGAAGCATCCGGCGATCCAGGGTTTCGATACAGATCGTACGACCATCCTCCTCGAAAAACCCCCTCGGTATGCTGATTGTCCAACAAATGCGAGACATCAGTCGAAAGTTCACGCCGATACTTTTCCCCCTGTGGATCGACCGTTGCCAGCACCATGATCCGGAGAGACAAAAAGTAATTTTTTGTTCTTTCTTCGCGAGGAACGGTCAATAAATAATTGACTCCCCGTTGAATGGCTTCGTCATTCATGTTGTCCGCGCTATTGATCAGGGCCAGCGTACAAAGCGCGGTCGTATCCCCTTGACTCTGGTACATTGGCCAAGAACCGTCGGGCAATTGGCGCGCCTTGAGAAACTCGGATGCATCGCGAATCGCCCTGCGTACCGCTTCCGGATTAAACGGGTCATCCAATTTGATACTCGGTCGATTAAGCTCCATTCTCGCGGAATAATCAGGCCCAAGCCCTCCCGTCAGTCTGTCGAATGACTCCGAACCCACGGCAGTTCGATTTGACCCCACCTCACCGCTATGAGCGACCGTGATCGGCTCGCTGAGCACCGATTGGGACGGTTCGCTTGCACTGCGCTCTGTCACCGTTGATCGAAGGGGCCGAGCGTCATCTTGGCTTCGACTTACAGACATTGACCAATTTTTTGCCGCTGTGGCATGGCATTCCTGCATCCCGACCCCGAAAAACAAACACAATACACCCCAACTGGCTAAATAGTACACTGTTCGAGGCAGCGAAATCCCAAAAATTAAAAAGCCCTGGATATTGAAAAGTAATTTAGTCTGTTCAAGAATCAGCATAATATTGATATAATGTTGAGAAAGCAGGCAATGTCATTAAATGAAATATCATTTACAATTAGGTTTTCCTGAAGCACCCATTCCCTAATTATATCGATTGAGCGATTTAGTTGTAGCATGAAATTACGATATTTGTTCCCATGTCCACATTGTAACGCCGACGTATCATTGACCACTACCCAAGCCGGTCAGTCCATTCAATGTGGCAGTTGCCAAGCCTTCTTTGAAGCTCCCAAGCTGCAACAAATCAAAGCCTGCCCGTTGGCAGAACCCAACCAAATCAAAACACCAAGCCATGTTGAATCGCATGCAGGTCGAGCCACCATTGTGGCGGGGTTAATTTTGTTAATCATCGGCGGAACGGCCGGCGGAGCACTTTATTTCTACGCAAATTCCATGATTTTTGAACTTGACCTTGAAGAAAGCATGGAATTTATCACCGATAAAGTCGCTGGTTTGAGTGACGCGGAAGTTTATCGCGAATGGTATTTGGTCGAAAACGATGGGGACTTAGGCGAGTGGATTGAGACTCCCGTGATGAGATACCGTGCTCAAGGATTGATTCTTAGAAATATCGCCTATGGATTGTTCGTAATCGGATTGTTGGGGTTGATCACGGCCTTAATCGGACTCTACTACACCAAGACGTCTAAGTCTTAATCGGGCTATGGATAGTGCTTTGTCATCAAAAAACTTCAGATCATCGCCGGCTAGGCAGAGAAATCTTGGAAAATCAGCTCGAATCCAAAAGGTCTGACCCCCTTTCTGACAAATCTGAAATTAATGAGCAACGGTTCCATTGGCGGCACGAAAAAAGCCAGCGATTTCTCGCTGGCTTGAATCAACACTCTGTAGAAAAACCTGAAGGCCACCACAGACCGCATTTCATCGTTGCGGAACGATCAACAAGGGCGAACGTTTTCAGCTCG
>JBGTHU010000005.1:0-4726 GCA_041745975.1 Mariniblastus sp. | reverse complement strand
GAATCGACTTGACGGGAGATTACGAAGGCCTCGAGGCGATTGACTCCGGTTTTGGCCCCTTTCATTTGACGCGGCTTTGCTTGGAAACTGGCGGAACGTATTTTGCCGTTCACCCTAATCGACGTACCAGTCGAGCCGTATCCCGTCGAGAAGTCGCTAAATACACCGCTCACTTGCGGTACTTTTTCGATCCCGAAGTCATGCGACATTACCGTCCTGACTTTGTAACCGAGGCCACCTATACCAAACGTTTGCAATCCAATTCTTCCCGTCAAGCGTTGGTGCAAGCGGCAACCTACACCACCACAGGTCGACTGGAGAGCCCAAGGCTGCGATTCCCCAATTTCGATGAGGCTCGATTTGTAAATGACGTTACCATGGCACAACGAACCGCTGCGATTGTAGAACCCCAGATCAATCGAGTCTACGAAATGCTGAGGATGGGAGAAGAAGCCCGCCCCCAAGAAACTTCGCTACGTTGGCAAGCCGGTTACGATTTGGCAATGGGGCAGGCGATTGCCGCCAAATTGCGGGCTGAATCCTATAACGGAATGCTGGCCTTAGTGAAAACTCGACTGAAATTCGATCCACCGAAAAATGAAAACACTCCTCAGAACAATACTTGGGTTCTACGTCCGGCTGATAATATCGAAACGGGAAGCCAAGCCCAACGGTTGATGGATAAAGCAAAAACGTATTTGCAACGCGTCGTCAAGGAACATCCAGGAACACCTTGGGCGATGCTGGCAGAGAAAGAATTGGCGACCCCCATGGGGTGGGAGTGGGCACAGACCTACACCGCTCCCCCTCAGCCGCGGGCACCGGGAAACAACAACAATAATAACAATAATCAACGCCCCCCCGACCAGCCTTCCGAAAATCAAATGCCGCCTCCGTTTCGGCCACCGCCGCGACTGTAGCAGATGATGAGTACCCAACTGACCAAATTGACCGTCAAAGCGGACCAGACAGATCGGCGTCGTGTGCGAAACCTGATTCGAAAACTGCGACGTGAAATCCCTCAGGATGTTCGCCGAGCGGCCGACGAGCGGATTTGTCGCACATTTCAGCATCTCGAGCCTTTCCAAAACGCTGACCATGTGGCAGGGTTTCTGGCCTTCGATGGGGAAGCCGACCCGCTGCAATTAATGACTGCCGCGTTCGAAGCAGGCAAAAATGTCTACGTCCCGGTAATCATTGGCCGCAAACTACCGTTGATGTTTTCGCCCTGGTCGCCCCTTGCGCCGTTGGCCCCCAACGAATTCGGTATCTCCGAGCCGATATCCTCCGAGCCAAAATCCAAGTCAAGTTTCGCGAAATCCGATCCACCCTCCGATCCAACCTCCGCTGATCTGATTCAGCCAGCCAGGGTAACAAGTCAGGGACAACTCGACGAAATTCATGAATCTTGGAAGTATCCCCACGAAATCGATTTCGTGATCCATCCCTTGGTCGCTTTTGATTGCCATTGCCGCCGTATCGGAGTCGGTGGAGGGTACTACGACCGCAGCTTTCCACCAGTCAAACCAAACGATGTTCCGTCGAATCCAGATCAGGCTTCGACTCTGCGACCTGGGCCTCAACTTTTCGGATTCGCTTACGAAATCCAGCTGGTTGGCTCGATTGAAATCAACCCTTGGGATCGCGTGTTGGATGGGGTAATTACCGAGCGAAAATTATACCGCTCATTCAGATAGTTTAAAAATATCGTGATCGTTCACGGGAAGGATGGGATGTTGGGGCTCCTGCGCAACATCAACTGCTCATTGTATGGCATTGGCATGGGCATTGGCATGAAATCATCTCGGCAGGAGCCTCACCCTCACTACAAAATTGGCCGATTCCGTGAGGGGACAATTACCCTTGAATGGTTACGAAAGTACCTTCAATTGTAGGTTGATGCGTTTTATTCGATACTGATATTTTTGATTGATCATAGAATAAGGCAACATGTTTAAGTTGCGGAAAGTATCGATTATGGCTGAACATTGCTAACGACGGTCTCGCCGTCGATTTATCAAGTCGATTTCCACTGCCGCTGCAACAACACGTTTCCAACACCACTGCCCATCGGAACATATCCATGGGAATAGTATTCGTTGTTATTCTAATCATTCTATTGTTGGCAGTTATTGGATTCTTAAGTATCGTTTCCTGATTAGCAAAACTTGGCGATGGGCCACAGGTTGATAACAGCAACGTAACCTGGACGACCCCATTCTGTGGCTGGCGACGCTTCGTTATTTCTGAGTAGGGGTGATTTACATCAGTTGAACCAGCGAAATATTCATTAACGGCTGGGGAAAAAATTGGTACCGCCGATGATTCTGGCAGGCTTTTCAGTGGCGGGCATTATGTCAGGGATGCTGTTGCAAATTCGATCATTTTTATATGTTGGATCGGCGTTTCTGATGATGGCGATGATTTCGCTGGTGGCCCATGCTCACCAGCGTTTTGATTATGTCTGGCCCTGGTGGGCGTTTGGCGTTATTTTAGGACTGACCATTTTGGTGATCTTTGGTTTATTTGAGAAACGGAAGAAGGAAGTCAAGAAATCCGGCGTCTCGCTGAAGGAATGACGTTTTTTACCGGATTTTAAATGAATTCAATTGGTGAACTTCCTTGCTCCAAAAAGGTCTTGCAATCAACCGGGAAAAAGCTATAATTTGATCAGCTAAAAGCTTAAATCGATCATTTGTTATTTCTTTAAGGTGGCAAACGATTGGGTGAGATCTATCTTTAGCTTAAATTGTAAAAATTTTGCCTGATTGCGGGTGTAGCTCAGTGGCTAGAGCGTCACGTTGCCAACGTGAATGTCGAGGGTTCGAATCCCTTCACCCGCTTTTTTCTATTTTAAACCGGATGTTTCCGTAAAGTCGAAAGACCATGATTCCCTATGGACGTCAGCACCTATCGAAAAAAGATATCGAGTCGGTCGTCGAAGTATTGCGGTCTGATTTTCTGACCCAGGGGGATTCTGTTCCAGCATTCGAGCAAAAGTTGTCCGAACGTGTGGGTGCCAAGCATGCCGTGGCGGTAAATAGTGCCACGTCTGCGTTGATAATAGCCTGCCAATCGCTGGGATTAGGCGAAGGGGATTGGTTGTGGACCAGCCCTAATTCTTTTGTGGCCAGTGCCAATTGTGGCCTGCACTGCGGTGCTCAGATTGACTTTATCGATATTGACGCTCAAGATTACAACCTATCGATTGAATCATTAAGGCAAAAACTCGAGGTTGCGGAAGCAAAAAATCAGTTGCCAAAAGTTGTGGTTGCCGTTCATTTTGCCGGTCAACCATGTGCGTTGCAAGAGCTGGCCGATCTGGGCCGGCGTTACGGATTTCGAATCATCGAAGACGCCTCGCATGCGGTCGGAGCGAGATACCAAGATCAAATGATTGGCAGTTGCGAGTATAGCGACATTGTGGTGTTCAGTTTTCATCCTGTGAAAATTATTACCACGGGGGAGGGTGGAATGGCGTTGACCAATGACCCCGCATTGGCCAAGCAACTCCGTTTGCTGCGGAGTCACGGGATCACGCGTTGCCCCGATCAAATGACAGGGTCCATGGAGGGCCCTTGGTTTTACGAGCAACAAGAATTAGGTTTCAATTTCCGCATGACCGACATCCTAGCTGCGCTGGGATGCAGTCAGCTAAATCAGTTAGATCGTTTTTTAGAAAAACGAATTTCCTTGGCCACTCGATACGAGGCGGCGTTGCGGCAACTGCCTCTCAAAGTTCCTTTTATCAATCCAGGATGCCAATCAGCTTGGCATTTGTATGTGATTCGCCTTCAATTGAAAGAAATTCGGCTGTCCCGTCGTCAGGTATTCGAACGCTTAACAGCGGCAGGGATTGGTGTCAATGTTCATTACATACCGATCGTATCCCACCCTTACTTTCGACGACTCGGTTTTGATTTAGCCGATTATCCGCAGACAGCCAGCTACTACCAGGAGGCCATTACGTTACCACTTCATCCGGGATTAACGGAGCTCGAACAAGATTTTATCATCAAGGAATTAGAAGAGGCACTGCAAGCAGAATGAATATTTGCGTGATACCAGCCCGCGGTGGCAGTCAGCGTATTCCTAGAAAAAACATCCGCAAATTTTGTGGTATTCCCATGCTCACCCGAGCGATTCGTACGGCGATCGAGTCGGGCTTATTTCAACGGATTGTGGTTTCGACGGATGACGATGAAATCGCTGGCATTGCCCTCACCAGCGGGGCGGAAGTCCCCTTTCTTCGCTCGCCTGAATTGGCTGATAATGCCGCAACCACGATCCGGGTCGTAGCTCATGCGATCGCTGAACTGGAGAGACCGGGAGTTCCCTTCGACAAGGTTTGCTGTCTTTATCCGTGCACTCCGTTATTATCGGTATCAGATCTCGTGGCAGGACTTGAATGCTTGAATCGATCAGGATCGCACTTTAGTTTCGCCATCGCGGAACATGCTTCGCCGATCCAGCGGGCATTGGAACGCTTCGACTCAGATCGTGTCAGGCCTATTTTTCCAGACAGCGAATTGTTTCCCAGTCAAAAATTCCCTCTTGGATGGTACGATGCGGGTCAGTTTTATTGGGGACACTACCAATCATGGCTGTCTGAAACCAGCGTCCATTCCAATGCGGCGGGACATCCCCTGCCCCGCTGGCGCGCGATCGATATTGACAATGAGGCAGATTGGGAGTTCGCCGAATTGGTCTACTCAGCAATTAAAGT
>JBGTHU010000004.1:0-2367 GCA_041745975.1 Mariniblastus sp. | reverse complement strand
AGCGGGGATTTTGTCGACTGAAGATTCGTTCCATTATCGCTCCGATGGAACCTGTTTTTGCGTCGAAAAGCGAAAACAATGTCCACAGTTGAGTACTTTTCCGGCGGAGGAAATTAAATCGAGTGGAAACGATTCGGGAATTCCTCGGTCAAAAACAAAATGTCGACTCGCCATTTGAAACAAATCGCGGTGATCAATACCGGGAGTATGGCATGAGATGATCAACCGCTGCGGGCGTCCGTCACAGAGCTTAGATAGATCGCGGATCAAAGGCTCAAAATGTCGTTGAATTTGCCATTGTTGTCCTTTGGGACCTTTGCCGAAACTGGGGGGATCGGCGATTAGAATATCGTATTTTGATCCTCGCAGGATTTCTCTCTGAACAAATTTTGTTGCATGTTCACAAATCCAGCGAACGGGAGCATTCGCCAACGAAGAAATTTCAGCGTTCTGGCGAGCCCATTTGATTGTATTCGCGGCTGAATCAACGTGCGTCACACTGGCTCCGCAGAGAAGCAACGCCAAAGTCATCGAACCCGTGTAAGCAAATAGATTTAACGCCCGCATCCCACATAAATCGGCACCTTGCTTCAATACCCATTGCCAATTCACCACCTGTTCTGGAAACACTCCAACTTGTCCCGCTGGCGTTGGTTTCAACAGCATCGACCATCGTCCAATCGACATCATCCAAGGTTCGGGCGCCTTCCCGATCCAGTGCCCACGATTGGTCAGCGCCTGAGGGGGCATCGCATCAATGCCGCTGGCGCGATCCGCGATAGCAGAGTGATCTCGATAGATCAAGTCGATTTCCCCCAATTCACGACGCGACCGGCAACTGCCGCCGAAGCCTCTGTTCGACTGGGGAACTGAAGGTGTGTCACGCAGAACCAGTGTACTGCCAAAAGACTCCAATTTTTGCCCATGGCCAAAATCGTACAAACGATAGGCCATGGATTCAATTAAATCTTTTTCTGACGGCGGCATCGATTGACTATTGGGATCTTGTGCGAACTGAGTGCGGAAAACTCCGATTGTTTGGCGGCTTCGGGGATCTACGATAACTAAATCCCGGTCGATCTAGGCTTGGTCCCTAAAGGGGTCTGACCGTCTCCGGGTCAGGGGCAAACCAAGACCCATGCATGGACAAGGAAAATGGACGCCTCCATAAATGGACACCTCTCTAAAGTCTCGGCCACCTCTAGGGACAAAGCCCAGCATTTTCGTTAAAACTGGGAGAGATGACCAAGGAATCGCAAAATTTTTCACCAACAAAAAACGCCTCGCGTGACAGCTCACGGAGGCGAAATCGAGTTACCCGACTAGGATTCGAACCTAGAATAACTGAACCAAAATCAGTTGTGTTACCATTACACTATCGGGCAATTGGTCAAGATTATACAAAGGCTAAGCTTTTCGTTCAAGTCCGGAGTGGGACGGGAAATCTGAAAAGATAAATGGTTTTGGCTCAGGGTAAAGGAGACGGAGTTTCAGCCTCCGGTTCGGAAGGATTCGGAAAAAGTGGAGGTAAATAACTTTTTTTTAGCAAGTTGATACGACAAAGGCGATCTCAATCCACTTTTTTTTGCACCGAGTAAGCTAATTTTTGTAGTTCCATTGCCAAATCGACGTCAGCAATTGCCACTTGATCGTCCAGCGTCAAAGTTACTGGGGCAAAATTCAGAATCCCGTGAATTCCAGCTTTTGTAATCAACTGAGCCGCTTTTTCGGCCCGTTCAGGCGGCACGGCCAGGATTGCCAACTCAATATTCATTTTATCGATAAGGAGTTGTAAATCCTGAATTGAATGCACCATCAAATCGTTGATTTTCGTGCCAATGATCTCGGGGGCCGAGTCAAATGCGGCGACAATTTTGAACCCATGTTTTTCAAATCCCTGATGACCCAGCAATGCCTGCCCCAAATTCCCACAACCAATCAGCGCTACATTCCAATTGCGGTTGGTGCCTAGAATCTCGCGGATCTTTTCGATAAGGGCATCACAACGATATCCAACACCCGGTCGGCCAAACTGCCCGAATCGCCCGAGGTCTTTTCTGACTTGTGAATCGGTTGAGCCTAGAAGATGGCCCAACTGTCGGGAGTTAGTGAATTGTTCTCCCGATTTCAACAGGGTCTCCAATTCCCTCAAATATCGACTCATCCGTGCGATATGGTTTTTGATCCGTTTGGGGGCAGCGGCACCACGTTTGCGGTTTGCGAGCGGAAAGGACGGCACTGGATGGGGATCGAATTGGATTTTGCCGAAGTCATTATTGATCGATTCCAATCAGACGAAATCAAGAATCATAAAAATGATGACTTCATTGAGGGCTAATTCAATGATCTCCCATCCGTTCCCTTCGG
>JBGTHU010000003.1:0-1653 GCA_041745975.1 Mariniblastus sp. | reverse complement strand
ATTTCGCTCCGCTGGAACTTGCTGAAGATTGGGATAATGTCGGTCTGTTGATCGGCGATTTTCACAAACCGGTACAACGGGTAATGACTTGCTTGACTGTCACCCCCGAAACCGTTGAGGAAGGAATCGAACGTTCGGTCGATTTAATCGTGAGCCATCACCCTTTCCCCTTTCAGGCGCTCAAAAAAATCACAACGGATACCACCGGAGGGCGGATGTTGTGGGATATAATCCGTCATGGCATTGCCGTTTACAGTCCCCATACGGCCTTCGATTCGGCAGGTCGGGGGATTAACCAGAGTTTGGCCGAGATGATGGGGCTAACAAATGTGCAACCATTGAAAGAACTGCCAAGCGTTATTGAAAATGTCGGCACCGGTCGCATGGGAGATTTTGACGGAATCGCTTTGAACGAATTGATGACGCGGCTAAAAGTCGAATTGAAGCTCGAATCGCTGGCTTATGTGGGAGCGCTGGAACAATCCTGTCGGCGAGTGGCAGTCGCGTGTGGTAGCGGCGGTAGCTTTCTAAAAACAGCGATTGCGGCCGGTTGCGACACGTTTGTGACCGGCGAGACGACGTTTCATACGTGCCTGGAAGCAAAGGCAGAAAATGTCGCCTTGGTTCTGTTAGGACATTACGCCAGCGAGCGGTTTGCTTGTGAGAAACTGGCTGTTGAATTGAAAAAAGCGTTTCCCAATCTCGAAACATGGGCCAGTGAACTTGAATCTGATCCAATCAATCGCATTTAATGATTGAAAATGGTCCAACCCTATGGACGCAAATCGATTTTTCATGATTGATAGGCTCGCCGGAGACGACCCGCCTTTCTCAGATAGAATCTGAGTGTTGTCGACAGCGTTTGGTTCGATTTTTGATAGTCGATACCCGATCCGCCATGACGTATTCATTTGAATTTTGAGCGTTTATAATCTACAATTCTTAAACATTCGACTAAGGTATCAGCCGAAATAACGCTGACTTTAATTGCAATAAACACCCCATTGGCCGAATTCAGGTAAATTGCTTCACACTGCTCCAATGTTGCGAATTTTGCCAACCCTTGAATTGCTTTTTTGTACCACACCTCGACGAAAGCTGTGATTTTATGTCCTACAAATTGCTAACAGCATTGCCCGTGTACAATGAAGTTGGCACAGTTGACTCAGTGCTCGACGAGGTGCTCCGCTTTAGCAAGGATGTTTTGGTAGTTGATGATGGATCAACTGATGGCTCGTCTGCTCGCTTGGCCAATCGAAATGATATTTTTTTGATATCACATAAACGAAACCAAGGTTACGGTGGGGCTCTGAAAACTGCTTTCGATTTCGCGATCGAACGCGGCTATGATTTGCTGGTAACGATCGACTGCGATGGACAACATCAACCCCAGCGAATCCAAGAGTTTGCCGATGCCATTGCTAATAGCGAATACGACATCATTTCAGGGAGCCGCTATCTAAAAAATTTTCAAGACAACAACGCACCGCCGAAGGATCGACAGCAAATCAATCAACACATTACCAAATTGTTGAATCGGCATTTAGGGTTGAAGCTGACGGATTCGTTTTGTGGTTTTAAGGCGTATCGCGTGAACGCCTTAAAAATATTACAAGTTAAAGAGATGGGATATGCGATGCCTTTGGAATTATG
>JBGTHU010000002.1:0-5275 GCA_041745975.1 Mariniblastus sp. | reverse complement strand
CAACTGACAGATCTCTGATACGGTTTGTTCAACAGATTGATTGATGACTCGATATTGGTAGTGATTGGCGGCAGCCAATTCTTGGCGAGCAACCTCCAACCTTCGCTGTAGGGAAGCTTCTTCTTCGGTGCCCCTGTTTCGCAGGCGTCTTTCCAGTTCATCCATGCTGCCGGGATGGATGAAAATCGAAAGGGCATCGGGATGTCTTTGAATTACATCGGAAGCACCAACGACATCGATTTCCAAGATAACCCAGCGCCCCGCTTTCAGGTTAGTGTAAACGGAATCCCGCAAAGTTCCATACCAGTGCCCTCGACCGAACACTTCGACGCATTCTAAGAATTCATCCCGTTCCCGTTTGTGCTGGAACTCGTCTTCCGAGAGGAAATGGTAACTCACCCCCGGTACTTCGCCAGGTCGTGGCGGGCGAGTGGTAGCGGAAACGCTGATCTGCAACGGAAGCGGACAGGTTTGAATCAGTTGTTGCAAAACGGTTGTTTTGCCGACCCCTGAAGGGCCCGAAATAACCACCAATCGACCCATTGGGAGATGTTGTTGAGATTGGGGTTGGGGTTGGGGTTGGGGTTGATTCGAACCGGTACTATTCGACATTTTGCACCATTTCTCGAATGCGTTCGATAATTGCTTTAATCGACACGACATGGCAGGCAATATCCGAATTACTGGCTTTGGAGCCAATGGTATTGGTTTCACGCAACATCTCTTGAACCAAAAAGTCTAATTTTCGCCCGTTGCTCTCTGTTGCCTGACAAATCTCTCGAAACTGTTTGAGATGGCTGTTCAGTCGCACGGACTCCTCCGCAACATCGGCTTTGTCGGCAAACAGGCCGACTTCACGGATAACATCAGCAGGCCGCTCTTCCAGTTGATACTTCTCCATCAAACTGTTGATTCTTTCGACCAAACGCTGTTCGTATTGCACGATAACCTGGGGTGCCAATTGATCGATCTGTTGCAAATGATCAGCGATCAGGTCACAGTTTTGCAACATGTCGGCCAACATGTTGGCTCCCTCCTGCTCCCGCATTTGCTGAAGTTGTTCGATCGCCTGTTGGACTGCCCCCTCAATCAAAGGCCAAGCCTCGGAATCATCTTGGATGATTTTTTCAGTGACGACTCCTGGCAAGTTCAGCAACGATTCGAGATTGATATGCTGGCCACTACCCGCAATCTCGGATAATTGCAGCCAGTAACCACGAATCACCGCCTCATTGACTCGATAGGAATCCCGATGAGCCAGGTGTTCCAGTTTGACTTTGAGGTTGACACTGCCACGGGAAATTGCCGCTTTAATCAGCCCCTCTAGGTGCGCTTGCAGGTTGAGTTCCAGATCGCCATGCAGATGTGTTTTGAGGAATCGATTGTTGACCGATTTAATCTCGGCCATCACGCGAATCTGATCATTCTCGATCAAGGCTTGGCCATGCCCAGTCATACTTCTTAACAAATTAGGGCTCCTACCTCTCATCTCCCGAACCAGATTCCGTGTTCTGATCGGCAGTCGAATCTTGTCCGGGGAGCTCTAGATCGGGCAGATCCAAGCCGGGCAAACTGAATTCAGTAGCCCCATTCCCATCAGCTGGAATGGCATCAAGAGGAACATCATTCGGATCAGTATTTTGGTTGGGATCAAAACTTGATTCGTCATTCGCGTCTTCGTCAGTTTCGCCGGCACCCATCCACGCTCGCGTTTCGGCTTGCTCAAGAGCGGTTTTAGGTCGCGGTGGTGGGTTGAATAAAGCGATCGTCAGCATGTTCAGCGTAATCCAAAACACGGCCAGCACCACTGTAATTTTGGTGAAGGCATCTCCGGCACGAGATCCAAAGGCACTCTGACCGCCCATGCCTCCCAGTGCTCCGGTCAATCCGCCCCCCTTGCCTCGCTGAACCAGAACCAGCAAGATCAATAACAGCGAACTAATAAAAATCAAAGCTCCAAAAACAGGCAGAAAAAACTCCGAAAGGCCCAGTATTACAAAATTAGTCATCTTAATTGAATTGTTGAAGTTAATAAATGGTTGTTAACAATGAATCGGCGATCAAAGGGCACACAGAAGGGCACATAGGCAAAAACATGGTGTCCCACCAGGTCCAATCGGGCAGCCCCTACGATCCTACAGAAACGGGCACCGATTTGGCAATCGCCAAAAAACCGCTGGCATCCAGTGAGGCCCCGCCGATCAAGGCCCCGTCGATATCAGCTTGAGACAGCAGATCAGCCGCATTGTCAGGCTTTACGCTGCCACCGTACAAAATTAACATTCCATCCGCCAATGATTGATTGTAGACGCTTGCCATCAGTTTGCGTAGGTCGGCATGGACCGCTTGAGCTTGTTCGGGCGTTGCCGTCTTGCCCGTGCCAATCGCCCACACCGGCTCGTAAGCCATCACGACTCCCTTTAATTGTTCGGCATCCAAACCGGCCAACGATCCCGCAAACTGAGACTTGACAACTTCCATCGTTTGGTCGGCTTCGCGTTCTGTTAACGTTTCCCCCACACAGAGGATAGGTGTCAATCCGGCGGCAAGGGCAGCACGAACTTTTTTGTTAATCAATTCGTCGTTTTCGCCGATAAGGTGCCTCCGTTCACTATGACCCAAGATCACGTATCGGCAACCCAAATCGTTCAACATCCCCACGCTCGTTTCGCCCGTAAACGCTCCAGCAGGCTCAAAATAGGCATCTTGAGCACCCAAAGAACAGCGTTTTCCAGCCAATTCAGCACCTACCGCGTCCAAATAGACATGGGGTGGGCAGACCAGCAAGTCGATTTCAGCGGGCAAACCGGTTGAATCTTGAGTGATTTTCCTGGCCAAATCGACCGCTTGTGTTCGATCTAGATTCATCTTCCAGTTCCCCGCAATCAATTGCCGTCTCACGTTTGCTTTCTCCAATCATGATCCAAAACTTCCGAACCAAAAAAGTAGTCTACCAACTTCATCAGGAAAACTAAACCGCAAATTCGGGAATCTTGGGCTCGGCAGCCGCAAATCGCGTCCTAACGATCCTTGGAAATTTTCCGCTTTATGCCGGTGTAACTCAGAATTTGTGACGAAAATCAAATTAGCGATTGACTTTTTTGGGAAAATGCTTATTTTTAGCTATCCAAAATCTTAAATCATTGAAGCAAAACTACAAATTAAACCAGCGAATTAATCACAAAATCAATTAGAGTCGAATGCCAACGAAAAATCAGCTTGTTCGCAAACCGCGAGTGCTAAAGCAAAAATTTACCAAATCACCTGTTTTGGAGCAATGTCCCCAAAAACAAGGGGTGTGCCTTCAGGTTAGGACGATGACACCGAAAAAGCCGAATTCGGCCCTGCGGAAAATCACCCGCGTTAGGCTCTCCAACGGCAAAGAGGTCACCGTTTACATCCCCGGTGAAGGTCATAACCTTCAGGAACACTCCATCGTTTTAGTTCGCGGTGGACGAGTTCGCGACTTGCCTGGGGTTCGCTACCAGGTTGTGCGGGGTGCACGAGACACATTGGGAGTCGACAAGCGAAACCAATCGCGCAGTCGGTACGGTGCCAAAAAGAAAAAGAAGAAATAATTCAGCAAGCTCTAGCCAGAAACATTAGAATCTCATGGGAAATATTACCGCCAGTCGCACGCAACTCAAACCTGACCCCAAATTCGGGTCGGAATTGGCCAGTAAATTCATTAACTGCATGATGTGGGACGGAAAAAAATCGACCACGCAAGCCGTGTTTTACAACGCACTCGAAGAAATTGGCAAGAAAATCCCCGATGTGGCTCCGATCGAGGTTTTCACTCAAGCCGTTGAAAATGTCAAGCCAATGATCGAGGTTCGCTCCAAGCGCGTCGGTGGGGCGTCTTACCAAGTCCCTATGCAGGTGAGCCGCAGTCGTCAGCAGTCGCTGGCTATTCGCTGGATTTTGAATGCCGTTCGCGACAAGAAAGGCCGTCCCACCCACCTCAAACTGTGCGACGAATTGGTGGCAGCCTACAATAAAGAGGGAACTGCAATCACCAAGCGAGAAAATACTCACCGGATGGCCGAAGCCAACAAAGCATTTGCCCATTTTGCTTGGTAAGCTTGAAATTCATGTTGAACCGCCTGAGCTTCTGGCGGTTTTTTTATGCGCCGATTTGTGTTCACCCTTTTTTCATCAATGGATCACGCTTCAGCTTGTTCGATTCCTTCAAACCCGAACCCTTCATTTCGTTTTTTTGAATTGACTTACCATGTCTCGCAAACTAGATAATATCCGCAACATCGGGATTATCGCCCACATCGATGCTGGCAAAACAACCGTCACCGAACAGATGCTGTTCGTCAGTGGCATGAAACATCGTGTTGGCAAGGTTGACAAGGGAACGACGACCACCGACGAAGACCCGGAAGAGCAAGAGCGTGGCATAACCATCTACTCCGCTTGCGTGACTTTCGATTGGAAAGACGTTCACATTAACCTGTTGGACACTCCCGGGCACGTTGATTTTACCGCTGAAGTCGAACGCAGCTTGAGAGTGCTCGATGGAGCCGTGGTGGTCTTCAGCGCCAGAGAAGGCGTCCAGGCTCAATCGGAAACCGTTTGGCGGCAGGCCGATCGTTACGGCGTGCCTCGCGTTGCCTTCATCAACAAACTCGATCGAGAAGGGGCCAGTTTCGATCGAGTGATCATGGAGATGAAAAAACGACTGCGTGCCGAACCGTTGCCAATCCAAATCCCCATCGGCTTGGGGCCTGCCCATTTCCCCAATCCGTTTCGAGGCGTTATCGACTTGATCCGTATGAGGATGCTGACTTTCGAGGACGACGGACGGAAGCAAAACGACCAGCCAATCCCCGAAGAATTGCAGGAATTGGCTCAGCTCGAGCGGGATAAAATGCTCGAGTCACTCTACATCGTCAACGATGAAATGGCGCTACTGGCCTTGGCGGAAGAACCGATCCCCAACGAGTTGATCCGTTCGGTGATCCGTCAGGCCACAATCCAGCGGATAATTCAACCTGTGGTCTGCGGCTCCGCTCTCCACGGAATCGGTGTTCAAGGCGTTTTGGACAGTGTTAAGTACTATTTGCCCAGCCCTCTCGACCGGCCCCCCGTGAAGGGCATGTTGCCCAGCAATTTGGAAAAAGTCGAATCGCGCAAGCCAGACCCTAACGAGCCGTTTTCCGCCTTGGTGTTTAAGATATTGCCAGCCAAAACGGGCGACCTGTACTGGGTGCGAATTTATTCCGGTAGTTTGAAGTCGAACAGCAGAGCCCTTTGCTCGGGCAAA
>JBGTHU010000001.1:0-5024 GCA_041745975.1 Mariniblastus sp. | reverse complement strand
AATCGAACAAAAAAGGCTTGCAACAGCAGTGCGTTTGGTACATTTGACTTTGTTGTTCTGAAAATTAAATACTGATAAATGCATTCCAAAATCGACTCGATCCCAACGGCTGCTCGTCGAGTGATCATTTCAATGAACCCGAAATCGGGTGCTGCGAGTGGTCTGAAAATCGTCGAGCAATTGAAGTCGGTACTGATTCAACGGGGGATGTCGGTTGACGTGCTTACCACGATCGACGAAGTAAAAGAATTGGTCGATTCATTAAGTTTAACGGGGGAGTTGCGAACCGTTGTGGCTGCGGGGGGCGACGGTACCGTTTCGCTATTGGTCAATCAATTGCCGACACTAACACCGATTGCGATACTGCCTCTGGGGACTGAGAACTTGCTGGGAAAATACCTGGGTGCAACCATCGATCCGCACAAAACTGCGGAAACGATCATGTCCGGCAAGTCAATTCGGCTGGACGCGGGCCGAGCCAATGGAAGGCGGTTCTTGGTCATGGCTAGTTGCGGTTTTGATGCCGAGGTCGTTAAACGACTGCATGCCGGTCGCACCGGTCACATCCGACACTGGTCTTACGCAGATCCCATTATTAAAACCATTTTGAATTATCAGTATCCGCGACTGCAGATTCGTATCCGCGGAAAGCGAATGGAGGCGGGCTTGATCGAGGCGCGTTGGGCGTTTATTTTCAACGTGCCACGCTACGCCATGAATCTACCGATTCTATCGGAGGCAGATCCCAGCGATGGGCAACTCGATTTGTGCACTTTTCAGCAAGGTAGTTTGTTGCGCGGGCTCTATTACTTGATGTCCATCATGTTCCAACGACATCGCTATTTGAATGAAGCTCAATTCTGTAAGTTCGAAGAACTCATTATCGAACCCGTAGAAACAGACAATCCAGTCCCCTTTCAAATCGACGGCGATCCGGGCGGTTTGCTGCCGTTGAGCATATCGGTAGAGCCAAATTGCTTCAGGGTGCTGGTTTCCGAAGCTTGGATCGCGCAAAATGTTTCATACAATTTGAATTGACGCCTGTGATATAAGAAACTTTGAGACCATATTCGAACAGCCATTAACATGAATTTAACACCATCGAGCCTGCCTTGCCAAATAAAATAGTCACTGTTGATAACCTTAAAATTGGAGTTGGTAATCGATTGACCTTGATAGCTGGTCCCTGTGTGCTGGAGACCTACGATTTAGCAGCTCGGATTGCCGAATCGCTTGTTTCCAGTTGCCAGCGACTCGGCTTGGGATTAATTTTCAAAGCCTCCTTCGATAAAGCGAACCGTACCAGTTTTTCGTCGTATCGAGGAGTAGGAATGGAACAAGGACTGGCGATGTTAGCCCAAATTAGGCAGGAATTTGCAATTCCGGTCACCACGGATATCCATTTGCCCCATCAAGCCGCCGCGGTCGCGGAGGTTTGCCAATTGATACAAATTCCAGCTTTCTTGGCGCGACAAACTGATTTGTTGGTTGCTGCGGGGGAAACCGGGCGATCCGTCAATGTCAAAAAGGGACAATTTATGGCCCCCCAGGATATGAAGTTCGTTATTGGGAAACTGGCGGAATCTGGCTGCCACGATATAATGCTGACTGAACGAGGAACGTTTTTTGGCTATGGTCGGTTGGTAAACGATATGAAGGGCTTGGCGGAAATGTGTGAACTGGGAGTGCCTGTCGTGTTCGATGCGACCCACAGTGTCCAAGAGCCCAGCGCCGCTGAAGGAAAAACCGGAGGCAATCGAAGCATGGTGCCCGTTTTGGCCAGATCCGCAGTTGCCGCAGGTTGCCATGCCGTTTTTCTGGAAACCCACCCCGATCCAGATCAATCGCCCAGCGATGGAGCAAATATGGTAAGATTAAACGAAGTAGAAAAATTACTGACCCAATTGGATCAGATTAATCGAATTGTAGCAGGCACTTGTTAGACGCAGATCAACTTTGTCAATCCTTTAATTCAATTAAAATTTAGATTTATAACCTCTAAACAATAACCTAATATGAAGCGTTGTCTTTTTGCACTATCGATTGGACTGTTCGGCTGGATGATTTATGGTTGTACCGTAAACCAAGATCCCTCACTCGAGTTCGTGGGAGCCGACTTAAATCTGGTACGAACCGACGATCTAGGGCGAGCTATTAATCTCGCTTCCGCTGATCGGCAATATGACTACAGCGAGTTCGTGGCCAATGTTCGAGGAAGTCTCAATCGTTGGATCAACCGATCCGAGAACGAGATATCCGCTATCCCCTGGTCGCTGGCACCTGAATTCGAAAGCTTGATCAGTAACATCGAAGATACTGCGGCCATCGAATCCATGGACCGACTCGATTTTATCGACACCGATGTCTATTACCTGCAAAACTTGGCTTGGCTCAAGCGAGTCACCGAGCGCATTCAAGTCCCAGCATTGAAGTTATTCGAATTGCAGCGTTTGGCGGCGGACAACTTCCTACCAGACGAGCAATCCCCTAATCCAGTAGCGGATATATTCAAGAAATTGCATCCCGATTTGAATCCGCAACAAGCAATCGAACTAATGCAAGCCGCCAATCTTTTTGATTGGATTGTTTTAAATCTTCAACTCGTTCCTTCCAACAACGTTTCTCCCGACAACTTTGAAGAACTGCGGTTAAACGATAAATCGGAACCAGCAGCCGCGGGCATTGCCGGGCCCGGATACCAACGTTTTTCCCACCAAGCCCTGTTGCTGGGCCGGGCAGACTACGTTGAGAAATCAAAATTGTTTATCGAAGGTTTGAGAATTCAAGGAATCGACGCGATTATGCTGGGCGTGAAGGATTCGACCTCCAACGAATTAGCAGAAGCGGCCGCATGGCAGCCCTGGGTTGTTGCCGTGTTAATAGGGGATCAATACTATCTGTTTGATTTCCGCTTGGGACTTCCCATCCCCGGCGAAACCACTGGTAGCATTGCGACCCTGAATCAAGTCCAGACGAATCCTCAACTGTTGACCCGGCTCGATTTGACCATCGAGGAATCGTTACAAGAGAACACTCAATACTGGGTGCGACCCGAACAACTACAACCATTAGTTGGTTGGCTTTATATCACACCCGAAAGTGTTTCCCGCCGATTTAAGATCTTGGAAGATAGTATTATCGACCAATCTGATCGCCTCAACAGCTTCGTTGATGTTTCAGCGCTGCGTCAGAGACTGCCGACTCTGGAAGGGGTTGATTATCAGATTTGGGATTTGGCAATCAAAACACATCAGTATCGTCAGGCACTTCGAGAAGCCTTGGAAGATCGCGGGAATAATGTTATTGGGGAACGATTGCGAGACTATTTTGAAAATGAATTTTACATCGATGAATTTCCCCGATACCGCACTTCACGTGTCCGTTTTTTATATGGGCTCTATGAGACCGAAAAAGATGCCGTTCGATTCACCGCCATCGAGGCTTTTGATTCGTTACTGTACACCGATGAGGTAATCGATAATCTGGCGGCAGATCCAGTCTTACACGAGAGACTGGGCATTCTTCCATCGATTAAAAAGGATAGTGCTGAGTTCAATCGTAGACTGGCAACCGTGCAAGGCCACATGCGTTTAGTGCGCCGCGACGCTGGTCTTTTCATGGCACAGTGCCACATCGACAATGGCACCTTCACGGCCGCTGCGAATTGGTTGCGATTGCTTAAGCAAGATTCCAAATTTTCACGCTGGCAGGAGTCAATTATCTACCTATCAGGCCGGGCTGCTGAATCGCAACGTGATTTTGATGAGGCCATCTCAAACTATCGAGCCAATTTGAACCTGTTGCAGTCTCATGGTAACGTCATTCGTGCTCGACTTCTTCAAGCTGCCATCGTAAACGTTTACGGTGCCACATCGATTGAAGTCGATCAGCAACCCGAATCCGACCATGGCAGCGACGATATCGATCGCGATCCAGCCAAGGATGTCGATAATGCAACTAATATTGATGCGTCCATTGAGCGGTAAATTTAGATCCAATCGCAATTCCACACACATTTTGCACTATTTTAAGTAGTTGACATGGTGCGTTAAAGCCACGACAATGGATACATAGGTCGACTTTCGTGATTGACCGTTTTTATGTTTCATTTTTTCTGACGAGGTGCTTTATGTTACAACGTTTTTCTTTGATGGCGGTAATGGGAATTTCCATACTTTTCTCCGCGAATCAAGTACAGGGTGATGTGATTAGTTTTTATTTCGAGGGACGATCAGGATTGGGCTTGCGGCCTGACAATGAAAATCCCAGTGCATCTGGAAGCGGTTTTGGTGATGTCCGCGCTGGGATTTTCTTGGACACCGACACCAACGAATTGACGATGGATTTTGGTTGGGGTACCGAAAATGGATTTGCTGATCTGACAGGCGATGTGACCGTCGCACACATCCATGGTGCTGCCGATTTTTTTAGCAATGCGGGAGTTGTAGTCGGCTTGAATACTCTTGCCGGTTTCAACAGCAGTGCAACCGGCGGTGGATTCGTTGGTTCGGTTACATTGAGTGATACTGCCGTAGCGAACCTGCTTTCCGGCCTGCTTTATGTCAATATTCATACGGCGGCAAACCCGGGTGGCGAATTGCGTGGCAACATGATTGCCATTCCTGAACCTGCTTTCGCGGGTATTCTGATGATCGGACTCGGCATTGTCCTGCATCGTCGGAACCGCGGATGACACTAGGATGCGACCTGTTTTATTTTTTCACGGTCCAACCGCCTGATGAATGGAAAATCAGGCGGTTGTTTTCGACGATCCCGACGGTTGATTTTTGTTGTTGACCAGCTTTTTTAGTAGGTTTGTTAGAAAAAGGACGTTGTGTTTTTGTCTATAATCAAATCATGAATTCAAAAGACGATGATCCCAATTTGATTATTAAAGAAGAATCCTCCGTTTTCGAAAGAATGTTTCGATCCGTGGAACTGGTAAAGCAAAGACTTGAGCGAACTTGCGATGCCCTAAGAAATGCTGGAATTCCCTACGCCGTCATCGGTGGCAACGCGGTGGC